>SABI01000790.1 GCA_009929055.1 Spirochaetia bacterium
GTATTAAAGAATCCTTACTTGCATCATAAGTCATAATATCTAAAAGCCCGCCTTCAGCATCAGGGTCTTGATTCCAGTGTTTCTTAACTTCAGTAATCTGAACAACTCTTCTATAACTTTTTAAAGAACCTTTAAATCTAATAGGTCTTGCAACCACAACTAAGTCTGTTGCTTTAAATGAAGTTGTTGGAACCTCTAAGTCGTTTACAACTCTATCCCAAACAGCATAAGGAGAATCAGCGTGTATTGTCCCCATAACAACATTGCCAGCAGCACCAACTCTCATAGCTTCATACAAGACTTTAGCTTCAACACTTCTAACTTCACCAACAATGATAGCAGAGTCTCCAAGTCTTAAAGCAGTTCTTAAAGCATCAGCTGGTTCAACTTCTACAGATTCTTCTCCGGCACCAACAGCTGATTTTGTCTTAAGTCTTTGAGCATTAAATCCAATATCTTTAAGATACATAATTGGTAATTCAAGGGTGTCTTCCTGAACAATAATTCTTTTATTCTGTAAGATTTCAAGCATTAGAGCAGTCATTAAAGACGTCTTACCAGAACCACGAGAACCAGCAACTAAAAGAGTAGAGTTATTATCTATAAAAAAAGACAATAGTCCTGCAGCTAGTGGGCTAAGTGATTTAAAATGAATAAGTTGTGGTAATGTCCAAGGAGTATCTTTGTGTAATCTAAAAGCAAAGGCATTACCGTCAGTGGCAAGAGGCCTACCAATAGCAGCAACTCTTGTATTAAGATCAGGAATATCAAAGTCTAATATCGGGTGAGCATCATCAAATGGTCTGCCAGACATTGCTCTCATCTTTCCAATAAGACTTTCTGCTTCTTTGTCTGTGTACAAGATATTTGTTTGGCACTGTCCATATTGGGAATGTACAAGATAAATTGGTCTTCCACCAATTGGAGAATCAATATAAACATCTGTTACTCGTCTATCTGACAAAACCATTTCAAGAATACCATAACCAATGGTGTATCTTGTAACAATCTCAGAAAGAGCAATAACATCATCA
>SABI01000791.1 GCA_009929055.1 Spirochaetia bacterium
TGGCACAAAAATTTTACACGACAGACTAAGTAGTGCTATAATTAAAAAAGAAAAACAAGTGTATAATCCACTTGCGGAGGAACCCACCAATGCTAGAAATCCTTACAGTAATCGCCTTGTTAATGATCAATCTTACTCTCCTCATTCTACTAGTCTTCATTATGGCATTGTTTCTCCCAAGGATGACGAAGAAAACGAAGACGAAGATTCTGGAGAGTTCCGAGGGAACCGCGAACAAGACATTTGTTCTGCCTTTATCCCCGGAGACGACCGTTATTAGTCCTCCCCCTGGTGAGGAACTTTTCCAAAAGGAAACTGCTGAGAGACTTGAGAAGGAAAAGAATGAACAAGCAATTGATGAAGCCATTAAGAAGAGTATGAATAAATTTCAAGAGGCTTACCAAGAAACACTTGAACAGGTGATGTCTGGTGTAGTGAAAAAAGAGGAGAAACAATAATGGCTTACACATACAAAGCAGAAGAAGTCATATCTAAGTTTAATCATTATCGATCCTATAAGAGTACGATGCTTCGAGAATGGCGTGTCATCCGTGCCCTTTACCGCGGGGAGTTTTGGGCCATCTTTAACAAGAACTTAAAAGAGTACACGATTACACCTGACTGGAACTATTTTGAATATGTAGTCTCTGGATATCTTAATTCTATTTATAGTGGCTCCTTCATTGGTACACTAACACCACGGTTCACTCAAGACACTGAACGAGTAGATACATTGAATGCTTTTATTCAGTACCAATGGAGCAAGTGGGGTATGAAAAATAAGTTTCTTCACATCGGTGAGAACGGTGAACTCTACAATCTAGGGGCTGTTCGTGTCGATTGGAACGCTACGCTCGGGCATATCGAACTCAAAGCACTGTCTCCTGATGAAGTGTATTTAGATCCTTCCGTGAGTTGTTATAAAGATGGAGAAGCTGTCTTTATTGAGAGGGCTGTAAACATCGACGTATTAAAACAAAATGAAAATTTTGTTAAAGGTGTTGAGGCTTACGAAAAGAAGATGAAGAACTCC
>SABI01000792.1 GCA_009929055.1 Spirochaetia bacterium
GAGGTAGGGAAGATTCTATGAAGCAATTCCTAGAAGAAACAGGAAGAACTAGGCGTAGTAACAGGGAAATGATATATGCTTGACTATTGTAGACACATGGTGTACCCTTTATCTATGATAGGAATATATAAAATCACTAACAAAGTTAATGGCAAAATGTACATAGGCAAATCTATAGACATTGAACGCAGATGGGCTGAAGAGCTGAATGGGCAAGTAAACGAACATTTAAGAAGGTCTTTTTCCAAGTATGGAATACAGAACTTTGACTTTTCTGTAATTGAGTTATGCAAAGAGGAAGAGCTTGACGAAAAAGAAATGAAGTATATATTGCTATTCAAGTCTCATAACAAGACTTTTGGGTATAACAAAACGCTTGGTGGAGAGGGTGGTAGATGGAATGATGAAATGAGGGAAAAAGCATCAAAAAGAATGAAAGGTGCTGGAAATCATTTCTATGGTACGCACCTTTCTGAAGAAACTAAGAAAAAAATAGGTGATAAGAATAGAGGTAAAAATAATTGGCATTATGGTTGTAAAAGTTCAAAAGAGACTAGGCATAAGCAATCAATTACAAAGATTGGAAAGCTAAACCCAAATGCAAAGCCTGTTTATCAATACAAGTTAGATGGCTCACTGGTTGGAGAGTATAACTGTATTCCAGACGCATCAAAAGCTACTGGAATTGGCTATAGTGCAATAAAGAATTGTGCAGTAGGTATTACGTTGACCGCAGGAGGTTATGCTTGGTCGTATGGAGAATTTAGAGATGTTGATTATACGAATAAGCGGTTGAAGAGAGTTAGGTGTATAGAAACTGGTGTTGTTTACGAATCAATATCTGAAGCAGGGAGAGCATATGGAGTTAGAACTATAGCTATATCTAGGGTTTGCAATGGTGAAAGAAACACTTGCAAAGGATTACGATTTGAATTTTATTCCTAGGAGGAATACATGAAAGATTATTTGAGATTGTTTCTAATAGCAGACGGTGGCAATGAAGGCGCAGACCCACCCAAAGATGAACCGCCCA
>SABI01000793.1 GCA_009929055.1 Spirochaetia bacterium
AATACTACTGTAGGAACTACAGGAAGTTACGCCTATGGAGATGGAGAATACGAAGTCTATGAAGTAGGAATCTCAACACTTTAGTGATGAGAAGTTCAAGGAAGATCACAGGGCGTGTTCATTGGAATTCAAAGTCATATTTTAGAGATAGCCAGGAGTTTGAAGAACTAATAAAAATAGCCTACACTCAAATGTATAATCAAAACGAAGATTTTAAAAAAGCTCTTGCGTCCACAATAGGTAAGACCCTTACTCATGACATAGGGAAAACGAGAAAGAGGGAGACAATTTTGACCATCAAAGAGTATATAGATTGCTTGAACATGCTCAGAGAGAACTTATGAGATATCAGAGCATATTTTTTTGCATTAAGATATTTAGATAATTATTTAGGATACACCGTGAAATCCGACCTTGAAATTACAAAATCTTGTGTTTGTGTGTAAGGATCAAACAGAATTCCTTTCCCAATTACCGTATAAAAGTAATTCTCTATCAAAGCACCGAAGTTTAGTTCTCCAGATAAAGCTTCTTCAGCAGCAAGGGGGTCAAGAGGCATAAAGTCAAGCAGGTCAGCCTTTAGCAGGGCGTTAATTGAAGGCAGGAGGGGGATGAGAATAGATAGTATTTCAGATGCACTTTTCCCCGAAAGAGCCGATAGTATAGGGTTGTCCGAAGCAGAAAGAAGATATGACGGATGATGGCGTCATGGAAAGATTTGATGCGCTTTTAGAAACCACATTTGGAAATAAACTTTATTCTCCTTCCGACATGCTTGGTAGTACTTATGATACCTTATCTGAAGCCGCTATTGCCGATGCATGGCCCACGTTATTTAGCATGAGAGACAAAATTGTTTTTTTGTTTACTATGGATCCAGTATATGAATATATTGATTTAGATCCGACTATGAGCTCACAAAAAATGTTCCCAGCACTTAAGATGGAATTAGATGAAGATAAGCAAGAGTATGCAAAACACAGAGCGTTTTCTTGGATAGATGAAACCTTCGAGATGGATAAAAAAGAAA
>SABI01000794.1 GCA_009929055.1 Spirochaetia bacterium
CTATTACTTCTGCACCAACACTATCTTTCCATTCACCTGTCTCCTTATCTTTAGCTAACAAATCAAAACCAAGATGCTTGAATAATGGGATAACCTGTTTAGGGCTATCCCAATTAATCAAACAGATAGGTTTATTATTAAAACCACTCCATAAGTCACCTTGAAGGTCTTCCTTTATGTACTTAGTACTCAACCTTGTATCCACAGGCACTTTCCATGCTTCAAAGTACCCTCTTATAGGACCTTTAATATCTGCCTCTGGACATCTTTCACCTTGCATCTTGTCTCTGGCTCTCTGTAAATCCTTTGGGTCTGCCCAACCTTCTACTTGTAAATAGTGGTAGGAATAAGGCTCACCTTTTGAAGCAGCAATTACCCAATCACTAAGAGCATCCTCAAATACTTTGGCATTAAAGTTGTCAAGAATCATCTTGTATTTCCATTTCTCAATGTCCAACTTAACACCACAGTATTCAGTATAGGCTACCCAATTTACAGACTTATTTTCATAGATGATAGCAGTTTGAAGGTTCCTCCTTTCAAGTTCCTTCATCTGTGCATCCATGATTCTTTCCAGATACTTTACATCATTTGCACCATACTCAATAACATCTTCTGAAAGACCAGCCCACATCACTTTTCCACGAACAGTCTTATCCAATTCAACACCCAGATACCTTTCTCCTGCTGCTTTAAGACCCATTCCATGAATACCAGAGGGATAACCTAACCACATAAGTTTCTCTGCCAAGAAGCCATCAAAGCATTCTTTTACAACTATCTTTTGGTGTAATAGGAACTTTAAGTCAAACTTAATATTCCAACCAATAAATAATCTGTCAGATTCCAAGAACTCTTTAAAGAATCCTATACTTACAGTAGTTATATCAATTACTACTTGAAACTCATAACACCCCAACTGGAGCATTATGAGTTCTTTTGTATAAGGGTCAAACCCTTTGGTTTCAGTATCTAAGCCAACCTTCTTTAAAGGCTTGAGTTTGTGCAATGCAGCTTGTGGAGATATT
>SABI01000795.1 GCA_009929055.1 Spirochaetia bacterium
GTCTATTTGACACCTAATACTGGCGCTTTATCTATTAATCTAGATTTTGCCATTCCATAAAAGGAAAGTATTAAATGAGGAGAAGAATAAAGAGGAGAAAGAGAAAGTGTAACGCAGTGTGGCTTTGCCTGGATGAGAAGTGTGTGATTAAAGAAGCTTCTTTTTTATACTGGCGCTTTGTTTCATGTGAAACATTATATGCGTTTCTTCATTTACGCTGGCTTCCACTCTTGTGTGGTTAATGTGTGATTAAAGTGTAACGCAGTGTAGCTTTGCTTGGTAGAAAAAAAAGATAACCTAACCCGAAGGTTAGATTATTTGAATTCAAGCTCTTCGGCATCTTCTATATTAAATTCATAAGGAATTAATTCAGAGAAGAACATTTTAGTTTTATCATTGAACAAAATCTTAGAGTCTACAGACAAGTTGCACCACAAAGATGATTCGTGAGATATCATAGCGCCTGTTACCTGAGACTTAGAGAAAGCTTCACATCTAATATGCTCTCCCTTATCAGAGATGAAGAAGTTCTCAAGAAATTTCTCAAGAGCTGTTTCCTTGTCAGCTTTAACATTCTCTTTATGAGAAGCAAGAACTTCATCAAACTTCATACCTTTTCTTAGCATAAGCTTAGCATACAAAGGAGCAGAGAAGATTGATTCATCAACAACAACATTTTCTTTAACAGTTACAACAGCATTTGAATAATTCATAATAAATCCTTAGATTAATGTATAAGCCTAAGCTTACCACTCCATCTAAGGAAAGACATAGATGAGCAGATGAGTTGTTGAACTAAGCGCCAGTATGAGATGAGTAGATGAGACTAGATGAACCCAAAATAACAACCATATACAAAATGAAAGTACGGGGGGGTAGGCAATTTATTATTTGTCTTTTAGCAGTAAACTATAAGTCTTCAAAAAATACCCCGTATTCTACACAAGAGTACCCCCTCCTTTAAGTTAAAATTTATAAAAAAAAATATATTATAAGCGCCATATAACAAAAGGATAAATAATGAAGA
>SABI01000796.1 GCA_009929055.1 Spirochaetia bacterium
AGTATTAATCAGCTCGACCATGAGAAAGCTAATTTTGAGGAGCAGGTTAAGGAAATGAAGGAATTCTTTGGAGAAAAGATTACCGTAGTTCAATATCCAGTTAATGCTGGAGTTGGCTTTGATTCTTTCGTAGACCTTGTTTTACAAAAGATGTTGAAATACCCTAAAGGAGGAGGGAAGCCTGAAATATTAGAGATACCTGAAAGCGAAAAAGAAAATGCAGAGAGATATCGTTTGGCATTGGTTGAAAATGCTGCATCTGGTGCTGATGACCTTATGGAAAAATATTTTGAAGAAGGCAATCTAAGTATTCAAGAAGTTAGAAGAGGGCTAAGGCTGGGTCTTGCCTCAAGAAGTATATTCCCTGTATTATGCAGTTCTGCAAAAGAGAATATTGGAGTTGACCGTCTATTAGAGTTTATCACTTTCAATGTTCCATGTCCAAGCGAATTGCCAGTAGAAAAGAATCTAACCTCAGGAGAAAAGATAGAATATAATGCCTCCTCTCCTGCTCTTTTACATATTTTCAAAACTGCCAATGAGCACCATCTTGGAGAAATTGCTTTTATGAAGGTATTGGGTGGAGAAATTTCCGAAGGTATGGAATTGATTAATTCTAAAAATCAAGTAAAAGAAAGATTAGCACAGATATTTGTTAACTCTGGGAAAAATAGAGTAAAGATTGAAAAAGCATACCCTGGTGATATTATAACTACTATTAAACTAAAGGATTCTAAAACTAACTCTACTCTTACTTCATTAAAAGCTCCTGAGGCTATGGTAAACCCTATTATATTCCCAGAACCAATATTCACAACTGCTGTAAGAGCTATTTCAAATACTGATGACGAAAAGGTTGGAGCTGCTCTTAATGAATACTGTCAACACGATAAGTCTATGAGGGTTGAATTTTCAAGAGAGATTAAGCAAACCATAATTAAAGGGATGGGAGAATTGCATATCAATACTTTGAAATGGTATTTTGATAACCAATATAAATTAGGTATTGAATTTTTTGCTCCAAAA
>SABI01000797.1 GCA_009929055.1 Spirochaetia bacterium
AGAATATTGCCTCTTCTGCCCGCAACTGGACCTTTAGCTTAGAAGAATTATTAATGCATGACCCTGAAGTTATTATTTTACCCCCTCTTTGGAATTCTACCTTTAAGGAGACTAAAGAGGCTTTTATCTCATATGAAGCCTACTCTTCATTAAGTGCTGTTACCCATAATAGAATCTACCCAATTGATGCAGATGTGTTAAACAGACAAGGTCCTCGTAGTGCAAAAGCTATTACCCTATTAAGTGAAATTATACATGAGGATAAAGATAGATGAATCGACCTACCCTCTTTTATCCCCTTTTGATTCTCTTGATTATACTTCTCATCATGTTCAGTCTCTTAGCTCTCACAATGGGTCCAGCTGAGATTCCCCTAAGTGATACGATTTCGATTCTCCTTAACAGAAGTAAAGCTCTTAAAGCAATATCGGTTCATATTATCTGGAATTTACGTCTTCCTCGAATCCTGAGTGGAATTATTACAGGGGCTGCCCTCGCTGTTAGTGGAATGACCTACCAAGCAATCTTTAGAAACCCTATGAGTGACCCTTTTGTCTTAGGGGTCTCTAGTGGTGCCGCCTTTAGTGTCTCTCTTGCCTCATTTCTAGGAATCGTCACAGGGGCGGTAGGGGCGTGGACTGTCCCCATCGTTGCCTTCATCGGCTCAGCTATCACAACGGTGTTTATCTTCATCCTCAGTGGTGGAATACGGAGGTCTCCAACGACACTTCTATTAACAGGTATCGCCCTTAATTTCCTCCTTTCTGCCCTCATGACCCTTTTTCTTTATCTTAACAGAGCTCAATTACAAAACATTATGCAATGGACGATGGGAAGTTTTGCTGCTTCCTCCTGGAATAAGGTAGCTATTCTTAGTGTGACAACAATTATTGGCATCATTCCAATGTTTTTTCTCACCCGAGAACTCGACCTCCTCTTACTCGATAACACAACGAGCCTCACCATTGGGATGAATATTCGTACTACTCGAATTATTCTCCTCTTATTATGCACTCTCTCAACCTC
>SABI01000798.1 GCA_009929055.1 Spirochaetia bacterium
ATCGCATGTACATGCTCATCCCAAGGCTCCACGCAGAGCACAGCCGAAAGACCGCAACGCTAGATCAAACGAGAGACAAGCTCGGCACCTTTACCAAGAAAGGGAGGGGGGAATGAACAGGAAGTATGACAAGGTTGTTGAGTTGTATAATAGTGGTTATTCCATAATTGACATAAGCAGGGAAACAGGAAAGTGTCGAAAGGCTATAAGTGATTATTTAGAGAAAACAGGACTAAGGGAAAAGCAGTTACCAACTGAACCTAGAACAATAGAAGAGAAGACATGCATATGCCAGAATTGTGGTAAGATATATATAAATGAAAGGGGGCGAACCTGTGGCAACGTATATTGCAGCAGGGAGTGTTCTGATGAGCACAAGCACAAAAAAGCCGTATTAGCGTTAGAAGCAAAGAAAGAAGAATCAATAGCAGTCTGTAAAGTGTGTGGCAAGCAGTATTATAAGAAGAGCAGAAACAGCGTTGCCTGTTCGAAAGAATGTAGTATGGAATACAACAGACAACAGAGTTATGATAATTGGACAAGATATAAAGAATCAAACTTAACTATAATGAATAGCGTATGTCAAGAATGTGGGAAGACATTCAGCTATAAAGTAATGAATAGAGTAAAAGAACTTAAATATTGCTCAGAGAAATGCAGAAAAAAAAGTGGAAAAAGAAACTCTAAGCATAAAAGAAGATGTATTATGAAAGAGTTGCCAAAAGAAAATATAAGCATTGTTGCTATTATGAAAAAATATAGGAATACCTGCCAAGTATGTGGTTGTAAGGTTCATAGAAGCAACGGGAAAGATTGGTCCCCTAACATTGCAACAATAGATCATATTGTGCCAATAGCAAAGGGTGGAACACACACGTATGACAATGTGCAACTATTATGTGCTATGTGCAACACTAGGAAGTCTGACAACATGAAGGGAGTGCAGCTTAGGTTGTTTAGTGAGGCAATATCATGAAAAACACCAACTCCCCCTATCCCCTATGTCACTTTCTACAAACTGGCC
>SABI01000799.1 GCA_009929055.1 Spirochaetia bacterium
CCGTAAGAACCTACGCCTTGAAGAGAAAAAGAAAGAAGAGAAGCAACGTCTGAAGGAACAGCGAATCAAGGAAGAAGAGGCGCGAGCAATCGAGGAGGAACAAGAAAGACAAATTGCTTTGAAGAAGGCGGAAGAAAAAAAACAACTTGCGATAGAAAAGGTAGAGAGGGCTAAACTAGAAGCAGAAAAAGCCCGTTTATTGAAGCAAGAAGAAGAGAGAAGGCTTTGGGAACGAAATTCTGCCAAAGAAAAAGAGGCCTTGAAAAAGCAAAGAATAAAAATATTTTTAGTTTCTTCTCTAGTAAGTATTGTTGTTTTGGCACTAATTATTACTCTTATAACAACCATCCAAAACCGAAATCGACAAGAGACCTTAGAAGCAGAATCTTTATATGAGAGGTTGTCCCTTCCATATGGTAAGTTCGTTTCTTATTTTTTTGTATTCAATGATTCTGAGATCATTGAGATTCAAGCTTTACCTGGTAGAAAAATCAAGACACCCGATAACTCTGATCGTGCTAGGGATTACATGGTCAGTACTTGGAGTACTGAAGCTCCCGAACCTGAGAGATTCCATTCCATACGTATTCCAGAATCTTTTACATCTGATGATGCAGTTCATACTGCCCTTCCAGGGGAAGAGATCAAAATGGGAACAACTAAAAGAGTCTACTATGCAAGTTTGGATCCAGTACCCCATCGCATACGATTTGATGGCAACGGTGTAAAAGGGTTTGAACGTGAAGTTGAATTACCTTATTCTTCACAATATACAATCCCCAATTTCCCAGGACCCGAACCCGATGGAATGGAATTTTTAGGGTGGTCTTCAAGTAAAACTGGAGACCCAGAAAATGCTTACTATCCTGGTGAAACGATTATCATGCCAGCTAATGACATAACAATGTATGCGCTCTGGAGACCTACTGAAGGTATAAGCATTCATCCCATACTTTACTTGTTAACCGTGCCGGGACAATTTGTCTTAATAATTGTTGTTGTATTTTTCACATCAAATATAT
>SABI01000800.1 GCA_009929055.1 Spirochaetia bacterium
AGTATAACAGATGTCAAGACAAAATATAAGTAATGTAATAAGAATTTTTTATGGGCCAAAGGGAAAAGTTTTAATTGAAAATGAGTTATCTATAAAGTATACTCATCTATACAGGTTTACATATCAATAAGGTTGTTCTCAAGTGAAAGAAGAATTTCAAGTATTTTCGGTGGACAAACAATCTCCAGTTCCAATCTACCACCAGATCGCTTCTGGGATAAGAGAAAGGATCATCGCAGAGATATTACAATCTGGGGATAAGCTACCCTCTGAGAACACTCTTGCAGAAGAGTATGGTGTTAGCAGAATAACCCTTCGACAAGCATTATCAGAGTTAGAGCGAGATGGAATCATCATCAAACAAAGAGGGAAAGGCGTTTTTGTCCATAACAATCCAAAACCTTTAGTACAAGAATTCAACCTGCCTAACCTTCTTAGCAGAAAATTACACCAGGAAGGCATCACCATAGAACCTGTTATCCTCGTGCTAGAAAAATGTAAAAGCATAACTTCTATAAACCAAGAACTGGAAATAGAAGAAAAAGAACCTCTTGTTTTTATCAAACGTCTATTCAAATATAATGAAAAACCAATTGCTGTAAATAGATCTTGGATATCGGCTTCAAAAGTTCCAGGTATTGTGGAAGAAGGATTGATACACAATCACCTGAGTGTAACCCTCGCTGAGCGGTATAATCTTGAAACAGTTAAGATTCATAACACGATCGAAGCCGCCCACTGTTCTGCATCAGATTTAAAGTTATTAGAAATTGCATATCAAACCCCAATGTGTATCATAACTGCAACTTCTTATGACAAATATTCTTCACCAATTGAATTCTCAAAAACAAACTGGCTGGGAGATCATGTCAAATTCACTTTTAACATAGACAAGTCATTATAGGTATTTTAGGAGAGCCCTGGTCAGAGTCCCAAACTTTTCACGAAGGATCCAAAGTGTAGTATCATTTCACTTTTCTGACTCGCGAACAAAAGATGTTTTACATCCTGCTGTTTGCTG
>SABI01000801.1 GCA_009929055.1 Spirochaetia bacterium
GGTCAGCGTATTTTTATTTCGCCAACATAGATGAATCAAGAATATCGGGGTCGTCTGTCTATGATGGGTGGGATGATGTTGGTATATATTGAAATGTGTCTGGAATAGGAGTATCAAACCCCGCTTCGGCGGGGTTAGTTTTTATATTTGTTAATCTCTTCTAAGTCACGTTCTAAAGCACCATAGTAGAAATGTAGTCTGCCTACTGGTGATGTAGCTCGCTTGATATCTTGAAGGATGAACTTAACTCTGGGAGATTGAATTCGTTTCATAATTTCCTTGATACCTTCACGCAAGGCTCTCGGAGAATCCCCATTTTCAAGTGTGTTTATGTACATGGTTAGAAGTACGTCAGGATACTCTTGTATACCTATATCATCATTACTTGATTTAACAGGTATAGAACCCTCTCTCTGACGTCTTAGATATGTTTTGACCCTCATGTATTACCTCAATAAGAAAAGGCCCCACAGAGCCTTATATTTAGTTTAATAAGTACAAAAAAAGCTCCCGAAGGAGCTTTATCAGATATTGGATAGCTTCTATCAGGTTTAGTTAAGATAGAGTCAGGTAATTTATTTCTCTACTCTGTGGATAACTTTACCATTTTTAGATGCTTCTACTTTACGTATGTAATCTTGTAGATATTTCAGTTTGGCTTGGTCTTCAACTATTCCTCTTCTGATACCGAGAATGTTTCGTCCAGCAGTTGGAGAGAGTTCGATGGAGGTTCCATCGCCCATGCTGCTGCTTTCTGTTCCTGTATCTCTGGAGAGCTTACAGGTTGCAAGGTTGGCTTCTGCGAAGAGCACCCTACGTTTACCAGTAGCAACATCAAGACTGAGCTTATCATTAGTAGTCTTTTCATTTTGTAATTCTCTATAGTATTTAGAATCTAATTCAGCTAATTCTTTTTGAAGTGAGTTATTTCTCTGTACTTCATTACCTAGTTTAAATGCTGCTTCATCTGATATCTGTTTTAACTTTCCATCATATTCAGACTTCTGTGTAGCTAGTGC
>SABI01000802.1 GCA_009929055.1 Spirochaetia bacterium
GAACATGGATCCATGATAATAGTTCTTTGAAAGTGATAGAGGAAGCTTTAAAGAGAATAATGAGAAGGATGCTATGGATTATCAAGATAAAGGCTCGATTGAATTGATCAAAGAATAAGAAACCTGAGAATGTTACGAACGAACTTACCCCAAGCCCAAGACCTGTCCCTAATAGGATCTTAAGAGAAGCGGGGATCTCTTTATCATGATCAAGCCAATGAATCGTGAGGATCCCTAAGAAGGCTGAAAGAATGAAGGGTAATAAATTTAATATAAAGAGGATCATTTCTTCTCCGCTAAGATGATCCCTGATGGGGAGATCTTTATAGGGGTCGCGTTAATTGTTTTCATTTTTTCAATAGCTACAGCTAAATGAGAGCAATCAAAGATAATATAACGATGCTCTGTATTATGGGCATCTAGGATTGTTGGGGCCAGAACATATTGGGCTTGAGAAAATTGTTTGTTCGTCTCAAGAACATTAAGATCCTTGTCTGTATAGTATCCAATAATAGCCACATTTTCTAGAACAGGTTGGAATAATGAGAAATTATGGCCACTGAACTGTTGAGCAAGGTAAGGCCGAAATTTCTCGTAAGGACCTATTTCTTTGATGAAAGTAAAGAGATTAATGCTTAAGAACAATAAAAGAATGGAGGTAAAGATCTTTTGAGATAAGGATAAGCGCGTTATAGTGAGGATGATATTCTTCATAAGGGATATTAAATAAAATTCATTGTACTGGTAAAAAACGCTCTTTGCAACTTTTTCGATTCTTGCTAAAACAAGAAAGAAAGTGTTTCTTAAAATCGACTATATCAGTATAATAAATAAAATATTTATAAATATCTATTTCTATAATATTTTTTATCGCTAGAGGAGGTCCTTTTGATCAAAGTCGGCATGATTGGTTGTGGGTATTGGGGCCCAAATCATATTCGTATCTTTTCACAACTTCCTAATTCAGAAACCGTGATGTGTTCAGACCTTAGCGAAGATCGTTTAAGTGCGATGAAG
>SABI01000803.1 GCA_009929055.1 Spirochaetia bacterium
TGAACTGCAGAAAGATTGTCTTTAAATTTGGAGAAGATTTAGATAGCGAGAATGTAATGAAGATGTTCAACATGAAACAAGAGCTAGAGAAATATCTATCTGATATGGATCTAGCCATGAATATTAAAAGACCAATGACTGCAGCTCAGCTAGATGATAATCCATTTAAACAGGTAGCAGCACCAGAGGCATTACCAAGCATAGACATTAATGATGATTTAGATTTCCCACCGACAGAAAGCGAGGATGAAATCAAGATAGAGGATATACCATTTTAATCTTATCTTGTCAAGATGAAGTTTAACTTTACACCAGAAACAAAGGGGAGGTTGCCTAGATACTGCATGTCATGTAGTAGAAGCGACCTCCCTTTAGAGGACCATCACATAGCCAATAGAGAAAATGAATTACATTCATCACCTCTTAATTGCATTAGATTGTGTAAGCTATGCCACGACTCCTCTGTAAAGAACGATGATTATTTATCTAAGTACTTTGAAATTACTTTCAAGTTCTTGGCTAGAAAAGGATACCAACTAAATAAAAGAGATAAAGATTTTATTAGTCAGTATCAATATTTATATGGATCTATTTTTCAAACCATCTTTGACAGAGACAATTAGATTATATGATGGAGTGCCATCTGTTACCTCTATATTGTCTGTGCTTGAAGATCCGATATGGATTAAGAAGTGGAAAGAATCAGCAACTGATCCAGCTTTAGTAGAGCAAACTATAGATAATGCTAGAAAGCGTGGGACTTATGTTCATCTAGTTGCTTCTAACTATTACAAGAAGAGTGAGTTAAAATTCTCAGAAGAAGATCTATCAGAGTATAAAAAGGAATACGACTTACCAGATTTAAATCCTAAAATTATTAAGTTCTTAAATGGATTTAATAAATTCATAGGGCAAGAAAGTGTATTACCTATGTCAGTGGAAGAACCTTTAATAAGTAAAAGGTTAGGCTTCGCTGGAACCCCAGACTTAATAGGATTCCATGAGGATAAGTTAAC
>SABI01000804.1 GCA_009929055.1 Spirochaetia bacterium
AAATAAAAAGTGTCCAAGGGATGGGCACAACCCTGTTACTGCGAAGTACAAGCAGAGTGCGATGGAAGGGGAATTTCATGAGATTCCCCAACCATCTTTCATTGGTTGCAGTAGACCTCGTATGAGGGAAAGATATTAGATTTAGGAGACGAAGTATGGAACTGAGATTAATGAGAAAGCATGATGCTAAGAGGGTTGCATTACCTTTTGCAAATGAAGGTGTCAGGGAGTTCGGGAGTGGAAAGCTATTTTTCAATGAGAATGGATTTCCATTTGTGATGGAGGACAATGATATTATCATGCCAGCAAATAGTTCTCTTACAATTCCAAATAAGAAAGTGGACATGCCTCTTTTTTATTTGAAGATTACTAGAGCAGGAGAATATCCAGTTGAGTATTGCTGGGACCCACTTTTATGGGATGCTTATATTGTTAATGAATGGGGAAAGACCATAGAGAAGTTGTAGTGTTTGATAGGGGATGGGTATACTATCCCCTACTAAAAAAGGGAACAATAGCTCAATGGTTAGAGCATCGGACTCATAATCCGTGGGTTGAAAGTTCAAGTCTTTCTTGTTCCAAAGGAGAATTTAGATATGGATGAAATGCAGTTGTTGTCTTTTGCTATTTTTATTGTAATGGGAATCATTGGTACTATTATGTCAGAGAAGAGAGGAAGAAACAGAATAGGTGGATTTGCTTTAGGTTTCTTTCTTGGATTAATTGGAATTGCAATTATTGCAGTAGTAGGGGAAAAGAAGATTGAAACTAAGAAATCTGATATACAAATTTAGACAGAGGCAAAGACTACTTGACTTTGAATTCTGGATGGAGTATAAGATAGATAGGTTTTGTGGATATTTATTTTAGTGAACCTATAGCTCAATTGGATAGAGCAGTTGCCTTCTAAGCAACAGGTTGGGAGTTCAATCCTCTCTGGGTTCATCCAAGCACACCTTGTAGATTGCGAAAGTAGAGCAAGGAGGGTTTTGTCAGCCACAGAATGAAAGTAGGGC
>SABI01000805.1 GCA_009929055.1 Spirochaetia bacterium
ATTTTTTGATTCTATATTAAAATGTTCATGCAATTTTATAATAGGTATAAATTCATCTCTTACTATTCTTAATTCTTGTTCTACTATATCAGCTAATCTATTTACCATAGGTATTTCTATATCATCTACCATCATAGTTACTTTAGAGTATGTATTTAATCTAATCACATCATCTGATATATTCCCTAAGAATGATTTATGATTAAGAGATACAGATTTATCTCTTAATCTCAATTGTATCTTTTCATCTACAATTGATTTTCTAATCTTGAATAGTTCGTTAAATCCTTCAACACCTTTAAACTTTACACTACCAATACCATTATCTCTAGATGTTAATACATCTATAGTAGCTAATGATAATCCACTCAATAATTTAATAATCGTCTCTTTACTCATAATACTATCTCCTATTTTCTATAAGCTATAACAGCTCGTTTTGTAATTTCTTTCATCATATTACCAATGATACCTAATGTATAACCAGAATTTGTTATCCTAGCTAATACTGATTTATTAGAGAAAGTATAATCTATTCTCTCACCATCTTCAGTTTGTATGTCTTCTAGTATAGCTCCTATAGTAGATTTTATTAAGTCTACTACAGATTTTGCAATTTCTATACTTTTCCCTCTGCTATCATTTGATAGTAGTGGTGAAGTATCGACAGAAAGCATTCACAGACGATTCTATTATTGAGGATGCAAAAACAAAGGCATCATGCGAGTCAAGCTCTTCAAACACCCTCTGAGCCATTGTGATGCAGGCCTGACCATACGCTTCGAACTCTTCACGCGTCGGAGTTTCCTTTCTCTTCCCTTTTTCGAAAAAAGAACGAACTCGCTTTTGTCGCAATCCACATGGAATTTCGCTCACTTCTTGCCCTGCAAACTTAAAACGCTTGCGATCCAAAAGAGTACTCCCCTTAATTTCTTTTCCGAAGTCGCTTAGCTGACAGCCAAAGCACTCTTCTTCCAGCTTTCGCATAGACTGAACGAAATGCCACAGCTTTTTTG
>SABI01000172.1 GCA_009929055.1 Spirochaetia bacterium
CCATACCACCACGAGGCCCTCTAAGGGTCTTATGGGTAGTTGTTGTCACTACATCAGCGTGCAGTACTGGGTCATAATCTCCACTCATCACTTTACCTGCGACGAGGCCTGCAAAGTGGGCCATATCTACCATGAAGACAGCCCCTACTTCAGTAGCAATTTCTTTCATCTTTTTAAAATTGATTAATCGAGGGTAAGCACTATAGCCCGCTAAAAGAATAAGGGGTTTAATTTCTTTAGCAAGGCGCCTAATTTCTTCATAATCAAGAAGGCCACTCTCTCTGTCTACTGTATAGGTGTAGGCATCAAACATTTGAGCACTTACGTTTTGTCGATATCCATGGGTAAGGTGTCCACCTGAGTAGTAGTCGAGTCCTAATATTTTTTGGTTTCCTACAGCACTACGAATTTTGTTCCACTCTTCCCTCTTCATTTCAGAGATGTTAGTGACACCCATCTCTTCTAAGGTAGGAACTTGTACTTTTTGATTCAGTATTGCCCAATAAGCAATAAGGTTCGCATCAGCACCACTGTGTGGTTGAACGTATGCATGCTCTGCGTTAAAGAGCTTACATGCTAATTCACTTGCATGATGTTCAATTGCATCTACGTTATCACAACCTGCATAGAAGCGATGGTAGGCATAGCCTTCACTATATTTATCTGTTAAAAGGTTTCCCATTGCAACTTGACTGGCAATAGATGAGAAGTTTTCACTTGCAATTAACTTAAGGTGACTTCGCTGATCAATCAACTCTTTTACAATTGAGGAAGCAACCAGTGGTGATACTGAAGAAACAAGATCAAGATTAGCAATATATGCTACAGCTTTTGGATCAATCTCCATTCCTTTTTTTGATTCTAAGTAACTCGTTAATAAAGAGACGCTTTTCATTCAATCACTCCTACTATGTTAGATTACTCTGTATTGTGCCCATTCTCATTGAACTCTGTCAATAAATTATAGGGAAATTGTCCATATTCTGTTGAATAATAAGTATTTGTACTAATCTAACAAAAAAGAGACCTTTTTTATCGTCACTTTGAACAGTGCCCTACTTTGTAATGAACATCTTATTATGCCTCTTGGTGTTCCATGGGAAGGGCCTTTTTCTCTGTATTATCTCATGTTCCGGCTAATTGCTATATTGATGTTGCAATCTCCCGAACAATAAACTATTCTAATCACAGGAGAGGTTATGTATATAGAGAGGAAAATTGAAAGAATAATTAGAGAATTAGAGAATGACTACCCCGTAATTTCAATTATTGGCCCCAGACAATCAGGAAAAACATCTCTTGTACAACACCTATATCCTGAATATTCGTATGTAAATCTAGAGAAAGCACAAGCATACCAATTAGCAAAAGAATCTGCTGATGAATTCTTCAAAGTTTATAAAACACCAATTATTATAGACGAGATTCAAAGAGTTCCAGAGCTATTAAGAAGCATACAAGTAATGACTGATGAGTCAGGACAAAAACCGAAAGAGTTTATTATTACAGGAAGTCAAAAAATTCATATTAAAGGGCATATAGCACAATCCTTAGCAGGAAGAACAGCAATTTTCCAAGTATTGCCATTATCGCTAGAAGAGATTAAAAACTTTGGAGAAACTACTACAGATAGAGACACGCTTCTCGTAAAAGGGTGCTATCCAAAACTATTCTCTGTTGGTATATCTTCTTACTACCACTATTACCAAAACTATATCAGTACCTATATTCAAAAAGATGTTAAACAAATCACATCTATTCAAGATGAAGGATTATTCTACACATTCTTGAAGCTTCTTGCTGGAAGAGTAGGAAACCTCTCTAATGTATCTTCTCTTTCAAATGATTTAGGGGTGGCTCGTGCTACAATAGATAGATGGTTGGAAATTCTTGAGGCATCCCACATCATATATCGTCTACAACCCTACTCTTCAAATAGAACAAGCGTACTTGTAAAAACCTCAAAAATCTATTTTTGTGATACGGGCATTGTCTGTTCATTGCTCGATATTTCTACTGTAGAGCAGATGATTAGAGATCCATTGCGTGGTGCAATCTTTGAAAATTACTGTGTTATGGAAGCAATAAAGCAGAGAAGCAATGAAGGATTACCACAAAATCTCTATTTCTACAGAGACAAACATGGGCTTGAAATTGATCTCCTTGTTGAAAAGAATCGGATGATTACCCCCTACGAAATAAAGAGTTCTGACCGATATGATAAAGATCAATTAAGAAATCTACATACATTCTCAAAAAACCAACAACAAAACCTCTCTACTATAGAAAAAGGGGGCTTAATCTATGCAGGTTCTATTAAAACAACCCTCAATGGATATACCATATACCCCCTCATAGATATTATAGGATTATTCGTATAAGAGGAAAGAGAGCCCTTAGAAATATATGAGGGAAAAAGAATGCTGCCCTTACCTAATAACATTTGAGGTGGTTTCTTTTACCTTCTTTTCCCATATTCTGTTGAATAATAAGTATTTGACCTCACTTTCTACTGAGTTGACAAAAGATGCGCCATTTTTTACAATTCAATTGTTCCTTTACAATGTAATGGTTCACTTTATCGGAGGTTTTGTGGCTAAAGAAGAAGCAATTGAAGTAGAAGGTCTCGTACGCGAAGCCCTTCCCAACACCATGTTCCGCGTTGAACTTACAAATGGGCATATTATTCTTGCTCACCTATCAGGGAAAATGCGAAAACACTATATTAGAATAGTTCCAGGAGATACAGTACGTGTCGCACTTTCACCTTATGATTTGACTAGGGGTCGTATTATCTACCGAGAAAGATAGAATTTTTATTATCATCTAATTACCAAGATAACATATGTAGCACCACTTCCTCCCTGATCAGGGGGGGCATTTCCATATAATTTTACATATCTAGATTTTCTTAGTTCATCTAGGACAACTTGTTTTAATACCCCTTGTCCATCTTGACTATGGATACCTCTACCATGAATTATTCTCACCTTCTTATACTCATTATCTACACAATTAATAAGAAATTGCTCGATAAGAACTTTAGTCTCTTCAATGGTATGTCCATGAAGGTCTAAAACTGCCTCATCTTTTAATTTTTTCAAATATCCTAAAGAAGATTTTCCTGTCCTTATGCGCGCTTTCTTTGTTTGGTTTTGATATAACTGTTCATAGGAACTCTCTTTTTCTTCAATAATATGAGAAAAACGGCCGTCACCAGCCGCTTTCTTCCCTTCACTCGAAGAATCCCATTGTTCTAAGATCTCTTTGAAATCCATCTACACCTCACGAACATCCATTATTTCCATCACCATTGGTTTCACTATATCTACAGCATCACTCATAGCAATCCCTTGCATTTTAATGGTACAGACTGCATTAGAACTATCGGTCCCCATAAAGGTTCCAAATGCTATGATATCAACACCATGTTTTGAGAGTTCATTAGAAATAGCAGCTATGGCACCTGGTTTATCTTCTACTAAGAAACTCATCCTCACACCAAAGTGACGAGCTCCGAATAATTCAAGAAGAATCTTAAATAAATCACTTTTGCTTACAATACCAATAAGTTTGTTGTTTTCAACTACAGGAAGAGCAGAGAGATCTTGGTCGGCCATCAAGCGAGCAGCTTCTTCAACTGTGGTATCTTTAGTGATTGTAACAACATCATGGGTCATTAGTTTTTTTACAGTAAGCTGACTCAAGAGATAAGCCATCTCATGAATACTTAAAGAACTTACGGGAGAAGGAGAAGCATATAAAATATCTTTTTCTGAAATAATCCCAACAAGACGATGGTCTTTGTCAAGGACTGGCAAACGATGTACTTTTTCTCGCTTCATTAAAGCTGAAGCATCGGCAACAGACATATCGGGTGTTGCGGTGACAGGGTTTCTTGTCATTCTTCTTTCAATAATCATACCATCCCTCCACTATAGGTCACTTTATTGTAGCCTAGAGCCTATTATTATTCCAGCACAATATTCTTACTCTCCAAGATAAGCTGCTCTTACTTTTTCATTACTGAGTAGTTTATCTGAGTCATCAGCAAGAACAATACGCCCATTTTCCATCACATAGCCCCTTTTTGAAGCCTTTAGGGCCATTCGAGCATTCTGCTCTACTAAAAATACTGTGACATTTTCTTCTTTGTTAATAATATGGATCTTTTCAAATATGTCGGCAATGATAAGAGGGGCGAGCCCTAAGCCAGGTTCATCGAGTAGCAAAAGACGAGGGGAGCTCATCAGAGCTCGAGCTATGGCCATCATCTGTTGCTCTCCTCCACTAAGACTTCTTGTTTTTTGCTTTCTTCTTGCACCGAGTATGGGAAAGAAGTCGTACATTTCCTCTTTCTTTTTAGCTATTTTTGCATCATCACGAACGAGGTAAGCTCCCATATCGAGATTCTCTTCAACACTCATGTCTGCAAATACCCTTCTTCCTTCAGGAACAAGGGCGACTCCTAAGCCAGCTATTTCATCAGTACGGAGGCTATTTACCCCATTCCCTTTGTTTCTTCTAAAGAAGCTGCTCATAGAAGAGTTTTGCCCCTTATTGCTATGTGCAATAATTCTATCTTCATAGGTAATGGATCCACCTATTAAGGGTTCAAGGCCAACGATTGCTTTAAGAAGGGTACTTTTGCCTGCACCATTTGCCCCAATAAGGCATACTATGTCTCCAGCATCTACGTGCATACTTACATCTTTAAGTGCTTTAATATTGCCATAACTTACATGAATTGAATCAATGCTTAGTAGTTTACTCATGCTTCTTCCTTTCCTAAGTATGCTTCAATTACTTGTGGATTATTTCTTATTTGTTCTGGTGTCCCTTGAGCAATGTTTTGACCATAGTTGAGAACAGTAATAGTATCGCAGATGTTCATTACGAGTTTCATATCATGTTCAATGAGAACAACAGTAATTCCTAGATCCCTAATTCTTCTAATAGTTTTCATCAAAGAATCAGTTTCTGATGGGTTCATCCCTGCAGCAGGTTCATCTAAAAATAATAATGTAGGGTCGGTAGCGAGTGCTCGAGCAATCTCTAACTCTCTTTGGTGACCATATGGGAGATTTCTTGCGAGATCATTTTCAAATTGAGTTAGGTGAAAGAACTCTAACCACTTTGAAGCACTCTCGTGCATTCTCTCATACTCTTCTCCCGCCTTTATGTAACTTGTAATAGCAGCAAGTAGTCTTCCTTTCATGGGACTATTCCCTGTTTTGAAATGAAGTCCTACCATAACATTCTCTATAACAGATAATTCTTTAAAAAGGCGAATATTTTGGAACGTTCGAGCTATTCCTAATCGACAAATTTTGTTGGCACTTTTGTTAGTAATATCTTTTCCATGGTAAAGAACAGTCCCTTTTGT
>SABI01000806.1 GCA_009929055.1 Spirochaetia bacterium
ATATCTAAGCCTGGAATTACAAAAGGGAATCACTGGCACCATACGAAGAATGAGAAGTTTCTTGTGGTAAGTGGTAAAGGGGTTATACGTTTTAGAAAAATTGATTCAGATGAAATAATAGAGTACTTTGTTTCCGGCGATAAAATGGCAGTAGTCGACATACCAACGGGTTATACTCACAATATTGAGAACCTAGGTGATACAGATATGGTAACAATCATGTGGGCTAATGAAAGCTTTGATCCTGAGAAACCGGATACTTACTTTTTGGAGGTTTAGGACTTATGAAGAAATTAAAGGTTATGACAGTTGTTGGTACAAGACCAGAAATTATAAGACTGTCAGCTGTTATAAATAAATTAGAAGAATCAGAAGCAATAGAACACGTTCTTGTTCATACAGGTCAAAATTATGACTACGAATTAAATGAAGTATTCTTCAATGATTTTAAGCTAAGAAAACCAGATTATTTTCTTAATGCTGCTACAGGTACAGCAGTAGAAACCGTAGGGAATATTCTTATTAAGATAGATTCTATACTTGAAGAAGTGAAACCTGATGCGTTCTTGGTGCTTGGAGATACAAACAGCTGTCTTGCAGCTATCGCAGCTAAGAGAAGGCATATTCCTATTTTCCATATGGAGGCAGGCAATAGATGTTTTGATCAAAGAGTACCAGAAGAAACTAACAGAAAAATAGTAGATCATACTGCGGATATTAATTTGACTTATAGCGATATTGCAAGAGAATACTTGTTAAGAGAGGGATTACCTGCAGATAGAATTATTAAAACTGGAAGTCCAATGTTTGAAGTAATTAAGTCTAGAAAAGAAGATATTGAAAAGTCTGATGTGCTAGAAAGACTTGAGCTTGAAGAAGGAAAATACCTTGTAGTATCAGCACATAGAGAGGAAAATATAAATTCAGAAGTCAATTTCTTAGACTTAGTGGAAAGCTTAAATGCAGTAGCAGAAAAGTATAATATGCCTATAATTGTAAGTACACATCCTAGAAC
>SABI01000807.1 GCA_009929055.1 Spirochaetia bacterium
ACGTCGTGAGACAGTTCGGTCTCTATCTGGTGTGGGCGTCCGATGCTTGAAGAGGAGATCTTCTTAGTACGAGAGGACCAGGAGATACAGACCTCTGGTGTTCCAGTTATCCTGCCAAGGGTAGTTGCTGGGTAGCCAAGTTTGGAAAGGATAAGCGCTGAAGGCATATAAGCGCGAAGCCAACCTCAAGATAAGGCATCGTGTTGTAGCAATACAATATAGGCTCCTTGTAGACTACAAGGTTGATAGGCTGCATGTGTAAGATCCGTAAGGATTTCAGCTAAGCAGTACTAATAAGCCAAAAGTTTGATCTTTAAAAGTTAATTCTTCTTTTAAGACTTTCTTGTATCTTTGACTTTACATAATTGTTTCATTTTCATCACTTCTTTTATTTTTATAATAAAGGGAGTGATGAGGAGATCTTTTAGATTTCCGGTGACTTTGCTAAAGGGGAAACACCCGTTCCCATTCCGAATACGGTAGTTAAGCCCTTTGAGGTCGATGGTACTTCAGTCGCAAGGCTGCGGGAGAGTAGAATGTTGCCGGGATAAATTTTGGCTCTGAGTATTTATTTACTCAGAGCCTTTTTTTTGGATGGAACATGCACAGGGTTTATATGATAGTGAAATAGTATCTTGTTTCTTGACAAGTATTTTATTTTCTGTATTATTTAGCGAAGCTAAATATTTATACGCCTAATCATTTATATGTCAAAAATAAGAACACGAGAAATAGCCGAAGAGATTTCTATGCTTATGCCAAGCATTGTGCGAAATATCCTTTTTCGTTCTGTTGATAAGGAAAATATAACGCAGGCACAGCTATTTACTCTTTTTTCTATTAGGGAACATGAGGATGTTTGTAAGCTGAGAGAATTAAGTCGGGTCCTTCAGGTAACGCCACCTACGGTAACAGGTATTGTTGATCGTTTGGAGCGTTTGAAGTATGTTAAGCGTTTGCCAGATAAAAAAGATCGTCGGGTTATTTTTGTTGTTTTAACGCAGAAAGGAAAGG
>SABI01000808.1 GCA_009929055.1 Spirochaetia bacterium
CCTTTAGTCGTATAACCAGTCCATAAAGCGTTAATCTTTCCAACAGCACCCTCTACCCCTATTCTTTGACGACCACCTGCCAATTTAATTCTTCCGTCTTGAGTAATCCAGTTTAAAGAGCTGGAAGAAGCCTCTTGGGGGATAATATCATCTACCAAAAGGTTATGTATGCCCTTGCTGAACAATTTTAATTCAAGATTTGCCATAGTTTTATACTTGTAGGCTGGCGTTCCATATTGCCATTTGTTCTAAGAGCTTTTCAGCTTTTTGCTCGTTCTCTCTAGCATAGCTCTTTGCCTTATCAAACTGTTGAATAGCGTAATCATCAGAAGCCATCAGGTGATACAGGATGTGATGGTATCTAGCTGGGAAGATAGGCTCATCAGTAGCGTCTAAATCCTCTGGGAAGCTGACATAATCATAAGTCAGTGTCCCTGATACGCTTGAGCTAAACTCTAGTGTTTCGTCAGCCAGATTAACCCAGCAATAACCACTGTTTTTATAAGAGCTTCTATCTTGAAAATTAACCAGCTGATAATACTTTTCATCTACGAAAACATATCTTCCGACTATTCCGTGAACCTGAGTGTCTAAAATGTATTGAAAATCATCAGGCAAGGCGATAGAAGTTCCATTGATAGAATTGCTATATCCTTTCTTTAAAAACTCCCACGGCCTATCTGAGCATACTTCTTGGTATTTCTTATTTAATAGGTCTAGTTCCTCTTGAGATGACAGCTCGGTAGCATCATCAACATATAACTCAAACTTTTTTATAATATCTTGGGCTACCATATTATTTTATGTTATGTAATAGTTTTCCTTTAACTAATTTATAGGCTTTAACAGAGCAATCAACTACAAAGTGTCCTAGCATAACCACTGCCCAGAACATAGCGTTTAAGACAGCGAATAAGATTGCCAGACTTATAATACCTAAGATAATTCTAATCATATTATTATTTCCTTATCCCAACCCTCTCATAAAGAAAGGGCTGAGGAAAGATACAATTC
>SABI01000809.1 GCA_009929055.1 Spirochaetia bacterium
CATGGTATCAATCCCCTAGCTGGCTGCTTACCTCTTTTGGTACAAATGCCTATTATGATTGGTATATTCTATGGAATTCGTGATTTCCAATACGCTGGACCTAGTAATTTCCTATGGATGAATAGTATTGCTGACCCAGATCCTTATTGCATTCTTCCTGTTCTGTCTGCTTTAACTACTTTTATTCAGTCTAAACAAACCATGCCTAGCACTGGTGATAATCCTCAAGGCAAGATTATGCTTTACTTCATGCCTTTATTTATCGGTTACATCAGCTTTAAGTTCCCTGCTGGACTTGTATTATATTGGGTAGTTATGAATATTTGTCAGATTTTGCAACAATTTATTATGGATAAGAAGAAGGCTGCTGCAAATTAAGTTTGGAGGTGCACTATGGTTGTAGTGGAAAAATCCGGAAAAACAGCTGAAGAAGCAATTCTTGCAGCTTTAGCAGAACTAAAAATAAAACGTGAAGATGTAGAAATAGAAATTTTGGAAGCTTCTAAAAGCTCTCTATTTGGTCTTTTTGGCGGTAAGGATGCCAAAGTTAAGGTTACTGTAAAAGATGAGAGCAAGCTTGGAAATGCTCAAGTAAAGGAAGAACCTGTAAAAGTAGTTGAAGAAGCTGTAGAGAAAGCTCCAGAGCCAGTTCATCAGCCTATTGCTGATGCTGAGGAAGAGGTTGCTCTAGATCAGATTCAAACAGCTGCTGATAAAGATGAAGCTATTGCTATGGCAAGAGAATTTTTACAGAAAATTTTCCAAAGCATGAAGATGGAAGTTCTTATTGAAAAATTCTATAATAAAGCTGAAGAAGCTACTTATTTAAAATTACATGGACCTGATATGGGTGTTTTAATTGGCAAGCATGGTCAAACCTTGGATTCTCTTCAATATTTGACCAATCTAGTAGCTAATAAAAACTCTGCAGAACGTATCCGCATTATTATTGATATTGAGGATTATAGAGTTCGCCGTCAGAAAACCTTGGAAAGATTGGCTAAGAACTTAGC
>SABI01000810.1 GCA_009929055.1 Spirochaetia bacterium
AAGTCAAGGAATTTGAATAAACTGTACTAATAGTACAGAATAAGGAAAATATAAAAACTCACAGTAAAAGTTTATTTTGTATCAGAGAGCCATTTTCCCATTACTTCCTAATATACAAATATCTCATGAATTTCTTTGTTGCAATAGGATTGTACACTACTTGAATCTAACTTTGAAATGTACTGTATTCGTTATACGATACTCTTAGCGGCGAAGTCCGGAGGCTGGTACGCCTTCCGAGTAGCCTGGGGCCCTCTCTGGTGGAGGGCCTTATTATTTGGCTCTGTGAAGCATGTGGTCGCTGAGCGTCTTCTCATTGCCATAAGATACCAGATTCTCGTAAAGGGTAGAAGCACCGAATTTCTCATTAGGGATACCAATGATTTTTTTACGTACTTTCTTACAATATATGTAAATAAGAATATAGTCTTGGAAGTAATCTGAAAGGTAATTTGTTATACTAGATTGATTTAGTAATCATGAGTAACAGTAACCTTCTGAATGACATTAAATTCCCAATTCAAATCGAAGGTGAATTCTCTCCTATCAATGGATCTTATCTTTAGCCTAAAACAGATTTTTTTGTATAGGATATCTTCAATTCCGGTGGTCATCGAATCTTGCTGTTCCAATAAGTGCGGTGTACTATACGGTTGGTTGATTTATCAACTGAATTTTATTACATCATTGGATATGGCAACTTGCAACAGCAAAATAAAGGTAATAGGGATATTTTTGAGAGATTGAAGATAAAATATAAAGAATCACAAACGAAATTCTCTAGAAAGTTCAATATTGCCCAAAACACTTTGGGTCGATATGAATTATGCATTACTTTACTCTCTGATGAACTGAAGCAGCGAACTGACATGGAGAATAATCTGCATTGGTTGATTACTGGAGAAGGTCTCATGCCTCTGACTGGGACGGATGTTGCTTCTCATATGGTTGGCATTCTTACTGAACCAGAACGTGCCTTTCACAAAACCCAAAGGGATCTGGCAATAGTAACC
>SABI01000811.1 GCA_009929055.1 Spirochaetia bacterium
TAACAACTCTGCTGAGCCGGGCTTTATACAGTCAACTGCTCCTGGTAATCCTAACTTGAAGTGGGAAACCACAATTCAGACAGACATTGGACTTGAATTCAACTTATTTGGTAATAAATTAAGAGGATCTTTGGATTGGTTCAACAAAGAATCTGAAGATTTGATTTTTTCTGTTCCTCTTTCTCCTTCTACAGGTTATGTTTCTCAAGATAGAAACATTGGTAACCTGTTCAACAGAGGATGGGAACTTGATTTAACAGGTGTAATCTACTCAAGTAAGAATTTTGAGGCAGCTCTTAATTTGAATGCTACTACATATAGAAACGAAATAACTAAACTCCCTGAAGAGAACAGAGAGAGCGGAATTATTTCGGGTAACTTTAAAAGAGTAGAAGGAGGTTCTATTTATGACTACTGGCTCCGTCAGTGGTATGGAGTTAATCCTGATAATGGAGATGCTCTTTATATATTTGATGATGCACAGGTTTGGGCTGATGCTGATTGTAAAATTCTTGCTGATGGAACTAAGGTGACATCAAACCAGGCTAAAGCTAAATATGACTGGTCAGGAACAAGTATTCCTAAAGTATTTGGTGCTATTACCCCTTCTTTTAAAGTTTTTGGTTTTGATGTTTCAGTTCAGTTGAATTACTCAATTGGTGGAAAGGCTTACGACTACAACTGGGCTGCATTAATGTCAACAGGAGGATTTGGTACTGCTAAAGCTGTTGAGATTCTTGACAGATGGACAACACCAGGACAGGTTACAAATGTACCTAGAATGGATAACTCTAAAACAACAGCATTCAACGCAGCCTCATCAAGATGGCTAGTTAATGCCTCATACCTTGCAATCAGAAATGTGAATATCTCTTATAATTTTAAAGAGAATATACTTAAAAATTTGAATGTAAAGGGTTTAAGAGCTTATGTTTCTGCTGAAAATCTTGCGCTGTTCTCTGCACGCAAGGGTATGAACCCTTCTCAGAGCTTTAACGGTGATGTATTCAAC
>SABI01000812.1 GCA_009929055.1 Spirochaetia bacterium
CTGAGGTGGTAGCTATTTCTCCATTAATGTTAGTAGTTAAAGTATTACCTGTTACATTCTGGGAGAAGGAATTGATAATCTTAGTAGCTAAAGAAGAGACTCCGTTAACTATGGTTTGGAAGAAGTTAGAGGAAGAAGAAGCGGTGTTAGTGTTTACTCCACTAAATGTAACAGAAGACTGTACTCCATTTACATTAGAAGTGAGAGTGTTGGTATTAGTAGAAGTAGAGACAGAGAGGGTGTTGGTGGTGGAAGCGGCAGGAATTTGGGCTAATATTTCTTCAGCATCTACATTGAGAGTATTTCCAATCCAAGATAAAGCTGATCCTGCATTAATACGTGTTGAAGGAGAAGAATAAAAACCAGACCATTCTGTAGTAGAAGCTGTTAGAGGAATCTTGTACCCAGTAGCTAAATTGACAATATCTCCATCAAGAGAAAGTCCAGAAGAAGAGGCTACACTTAAATTAGTATAGTCGCTGATATCAATCTTGGAAGCATTCCAAACTCCAGACTTTATTGTTCCTGCATTAATATATCCGGAGCCTGTGGTACCTATATTAATTAAACCTGAGGCAGAATTTATATTTATATTTCCAGAATCAGTTAAGATTGAAACACTACCTAAATCTCTCGCTCTCAAAGTATTATTTCCGGTACCCTTAGTTACTGAAACCATATTTTGATCTTCATCTGTAGAAAAAGTTATCACATCAGAAATATCTTGGAGAACTTTTTTCCCGTTTATATATACTGAGCCTGGCCCAACATATAAATCTTTCCAATATCTAGTAGGAGATCCGATGGCGTATGTATCATCTTCTGACGGTATTAAATCCCCTTGAAAAGTTGAAGTGCCATAGACCATCAAAGAGTTTGTAACCAGATTTGAAGTTGTAGCGTTTGTAAGATTTAAATTCGTAATCGTAGCAGTTGTAGCATTTAAAGTATCTGTCTTGGTACTAGACGCAGTTAGGTTTTTGGTAAAGAGATCAGTGAAGAATCCTTGAGT
>SABI01000813.1 GCA_009929055.1 Spirochaetia bacterium
AAGATGAAGGGTGCATTTGAAGGTTTCCCAGAATTGTTCAGTTATATCCTTATGGGGTATGATGTACCAGAGATAGCTAGGAAACTTTTCCATGCAGTTACAGGGGTATACAAATGACGGATGACTCAACTATTATAAAAGAGATGCTTGATGAGTTTGAGTTTGATGGTTTCTCTGTATTTCATACGTTAACTGATGTGTGGTACTTGGAAACAGATGCAGATGATGAAGATAGGATAGAAATCCTCTTGCAGGAGCAAGGGGTTTCCTTGTATGATGACAATAGGGAAGACCTTATCAAAATAGGTTTTACTGGGGAAGATTTTACCAGATTGAAGGAGTTTGTTTATGATAAGAATGCTTGAAATAGAAGATATACATCTAATTAATCTTGAAGAGGCCAGAAGAAATCCAGAGTTAAATCCTAAGATTTCTGCTTATGAGGCACTAAAGCCATACAGCGAGGATGAAAACTATTTCATTTCCTTTACTGCCATAGACAAACTGGGAATAAACCCTAGTAGCAAATACGATACTCCCCTTGCCATTTATACCTATCCACTTAAAACGATTTGGAAAGAATATAGAGTAGATTCAATAAAGAGCGTTGGAAAGGCTGTTCCCTTTGCAGGGAATTCTCCCTATGTCTGGTTGGTCAAGGTTAAGGATAATGTAAACTTTGTCAGGGACATGTATACAGATTATACATCAAAAGAATATGATAAGGATATAAAGACATTAAATAATCATATTCTTTCCAATCAAGATGAATATCAAAAGCTATTAAAAGATGCTAATGGGAATTTAGAGGATATAGGTTCTATTATTGATATTTATTTCATTAAATGGACTAAAGAAGCTAAGGAAAGGAATGCAATCATGTCCATGTGGAATATTACAAGAAATCTTGCTTATTATAGACAGGGGAAACCAGCAGTACAGTGGAGCTATCTTTTGCATAGAGTACTAGGCTATGGTGGGTTTGCAGATGTCAGCGGTAGAGGATATATT
>SABI01000814.1 GCA_009929055.1 Spirochaetia bacterium
AACTCTCGATCGAGAGTTTTTTCTTTTAGTCTTTCGAAAAAAATTATTCAGCTTTCTTTTGGTCTTCTAGATAAACTAGAGTCATTCTTTGATCTTTTGGTTCAAACAATGTTACTTGGAAATTATATGTCTTTCCTAGTTCAAGAGCCTTTCTTAGATTCTCTTCAGATCCAAATCCTGAGTTGTGAACCAATCCTGCTACTCCTTGCTTGATAGAAACCAAAGCACCGTGTTTGTTGAATTTAATAACTACCCCAGAAACGATATCTCCTTTCTTTAGATTGTCTTCAAATTCTTTCCAAGGGTTTTCTTTTAGGGCTTTAATAGAAAGAGAGATTTTTCCATCTTTTATTTCTATTATTTTAGCCTTAACGTTATCTCCAACCTTGAACATAGATCTAGGATCTTCTACTAGCCCCCAATCAATTTCAGAAATGTGAACTAGTCCTTCTAGACCTTCTTCTAATTTCAAGAATACTCCGAAGTCAACAATTCCTGCTACGGCACATTCTAATTCATCTCCAACCTTATACTTTTCAACTATCTCTTGTCTCTCTTCTGGATTATTATCCTTTTCAGAGAAGATTAGTTTGCCTTCTTTTGGTAAAGCAGAAATGATTATCACTTCTATCCTCTTTCCAATCAAAAGTTTTAGGGCTTTCAATATTTTATCTTTATCAGAATCTTCTACTCGAGGATAGTGATCACTCTTTAATTGTGAGGCTGGTAAGAATCCTGCGATTCCTTGCCATTCAAGAATCAAACCTCCCTTGTTAGCTTCCTTTACAGTAAGTTCTAGCGTTGTTTTTGACTTGATAGCTTTTTCTGCTTCACTCCAAATTAGAGCTTGCTTAGCTTCTTTCAAAGAAAGTTCAATGTATCCTTCTTCATTATCCAATCCTGTAACTTTTGCTTTGACAGTGTCTCCGATATTAACCTTTCGGATAATGTCTTTTGCATTTATAAATTCTCTTCCATATATAATACCAGTTCCATAAGGAGCAAGATC
>SABI01000815.1 GCA_009929055.1 Spirochaetia bacterium
GGTATGATGCACCTGTAACATACTCTATTCCATTATATACCCTATTAATATCATCTCTATAATATTCCCAACTTGACTCTTTATCTTTTAGCTGCTCATGCATTGCTTTAAAATAGGAAGGTCTTTGTAATCCAGACACATTTCTGTATTCATTTCTCACTCTCTTCACTAAATCTGCAAGACCTTCATACCTATCTACTGAGTACTGACTTTCATCTAATGAACCCACTATTTGGTTATTCCTCTTATCTACAATAAAGATTGTATGGTCATTAAATTCAGGGTCAACCATGAAGCCAAGTTCATCACCTGCCTTTAGATTACCCTCATTTACATAACTGAAAGCTCTATTATCTCTAAGATAGTTATAAAGTTCATCAAAGTTTAAGTTCTCTTTTTCAGCAACCACTACATTGAAAGGTCTGAAATCTCCATCCTTACTTGCATTGATATGCAATTCAGGAATAGTAGGTCTATAATACTGCCTCTTACCCTTTGAATCCTTATCTAATGATTGTTGAGTAGGAGCATTTTCATTAGCTTTCTTATTTTCCTCAGCTACCATTTGAGAAGTAATATTACCTACAGGGGGTTCATAAGTATCAACTGGTCCAGCATTAACTGGTGGAACTGTTGATGTACCACTATCTCCAGTTGTATCTTTTGCTGTAGTACCTCTTGTACCCTCTGTTTTCTCAACTGGCTTTAGGTATTCAACAGGAAATCTTGCTTTGAATCTCTGGTCATTATTAACCTTACTCATTGCAGATAGAAGTCCATATTGAGCCTCAGCAAAATTCATCATATTCAAATCATCTGGCAGATTTTCATCATACAGACTTTCTGGATTATTAATGAACACTGAGTTAGGATTAGCCATTTCCTCAAGATTATTAGCATTTTCATGTTGAGTCCTAAGTAGTTCTTTTGCATTAGCTTTAGCTTCAGGAGAGATAGGTTGACTATCTATTGCCCTACTTACTTCACTATTATACATTTGAACTTACTT
>SABI01000816.1 GCA_009929055.1 Spirochaetia bacterium
GTATAATACTGAGTATAACAAGCATACTTTTGACATTAGTTATGCTGACCTTGTTAGTTTAGGTGTTATTAATGAATGTATCATAACCAATGGTAAAGTCTATATACCAAGAGCAGTCAGAAGGGGTAGTAGTAATGACTACCAGAGCTATATAGGAGAGAAAATCTGTACATTCAAAGGTAGGGAGATTACCTTGACTATTGATGGAGTGTTATCCTCAGAGGAGGAATCTCTCAATAGAACAAGGATACTAAATCTACAGTTTATTGAAACTATAGTATGTAGTATATTAAGAATATTAAATTATGGATATGGAAGAGAAGAAAGAAGTGAAACCAGTACTGGAGTTAGTCCACAGACAAGACATATTTAAGATTGTCATTCCAGCAGAGGTTGAGAAAAAGATAAGGTTTTTATGCAAGAACATCTGGGATGTAGAATGGTCAGGTATCTTGTTCTATAAAGTTGAGGGAGCTTTTGAAGATAAGTCCCTAACTATCAGATGTGTAGATTTGTTCCAAATGGACATTGGTACAAGTGCATATACTGAGTTCAATGTATCTCCTGATATGGCTACATATATGGTAGACCATCCTGAATTATTGGAAGAGGGGATATACCAAGGATTAATCCATAGTCATAATAATATGGCTACATTCTTTAGTGGTACTGATACATCCACTCTAAGTGCAGAAGGTAATGATATGGCTCACTTTGTATCTTTGATTGTTAATAATGCAGGTAAATATACTGCTGGTATTACAAGGAAGTACAAATGTGTACAGACTGTATCTGAGAAATATACTTATCCTACTTGGAATGAGGAAGTAAGAGAGGGAGTAGAGACTTTTGACATTGAAGAAGAGAAACTTGAATGGTTTAATCTGGATATAGCATTTGAGGATGCAACTGATGACTTTGAGACTGAAATGATGGGGAGACCCAAGGAAATCAAAGAGTCTAAGAAGAATGCTATTCCCATATATAAAAGTGGTTATCTTCAATATGG
>SABI01000817.1 GCA_009929055.1 Spirochaetia bacterium
TACAGCATCAGTATGCTTCTTTTGCCACTTAGCTTTCACAACTTTCTTCTCATGAATAATAATGTTTAGACTGTTCCATTTTTCCAAAACAGGTATATATATTTCTAGACTATTAGAAGCTATACTATTAGGTGAAATATTTTCACCGGGTGGTAGTGAAATATTTTCACTAGTGATGAAACTTTTGTACTTGCAGAACTTCACTCCATTGGTAAATACTTCTTGTTTTTGTATGTATTCTTTAGCTACTAATTCATTAAGGATATTCATAACTGTACGCTTTGTTATATTAAGGAACTCTGCTATATATCCAAGGGATCCTGTAAACAATGTTTCCCCATCCTGCGTGAATCCATGTATCAAGGCAAACACAAGAAGCTCGTTTCCAGATAGCTTATACTCTGAAACCATCCAATACTGAACAACAATATAGTTTTCTTTTTTCATATTCTAATCCCTTATAAGTATGTAGTCTGGATATTTTGCTTGTTCTTCTAAAACCTGTTTCATGATATCTGAGCAGTATTCTATTTCCCATGGCGTATCACTATTATCTACAATATCATGGGCTTGTGATGATGCTTCTTGAAAAGAATATCCACTAATAAGTAGTGAGAAGAGTGTATTAAAATAAAGGTTTCTTGGCTTTTCTTCTGCTCTCATGAGCTTTAAGTTTTCTTTATGGACTTTTTTGTGACACTCGCTACAAAGAACAACCAAATCCATATACCCTTCATGTCCGATGTTTTCATAGGTCATGTGGTGTACGTGAAACTCATGCTCTCGTGATCCGCATAGTTCACACTTGCGATAAGGTTTCAGGTCAAGCATAGCTCTCTTGGTTTTCTGCCAATGATCTGTTTGTAGATACTTCTGATACTCGTCTTTTGTCATGATTATACTCCTCAGAATATAAAAAGCCCTAACCAGTAACCCCCTCCTTTCGGAGCTTCCACGGGGTAACCAGTTAAGGCTGTACATTTGCCATTCGACAAATGGGATAAGTGG
>SABI01000818.1 GCA_009929055.1 Spirochaetia bacterium
GTGTATAAAAGAGTATTACCAATTTTTTTAGGAGAATGAAACTATTATGAGCTTAAGTTTACGATATGAAAAAGTAGATAAAATTTTTGATAAAGATTCGCCCCATGCAGTACATGCCTTAAGAGAGATTTCATTCTCTATTGAACCAGGAGAGCTATTTTGCCTACTCGGTCCATCTGGCTGCGGTAAAACAACTCTTTTAAGGAGTACTGCTGGATTAGAAACTATCACTGGGGGATCCATTTATTATGGAGATAAAGATGTTACAACCATTCCCCCTTTTAGGAGAAACATTGGTATGGTGTTTCAAAGCTTTGCTTTGTACCCCCATATGAATGTATTCGAAAATGTAGCCTATGGCTTAAGGGTTCGTAAAGCAGATAAGTCTATTGTAAAAGACAAAGTAACAAAGATTATGGAACTCGTAGGGCTAGAAGATGTACTAAAACGGAACCCTCCCCCATCAGAACTCTCTGGAGGACAACAGCAACGAGTTGCTATTGCTAGAGCACTCGTGTATGACCCTGATATCCTTCTTCTCGATGAGCCCTTAGCAAATCTTGATGCTAAACTTAGGCGCTACATGAGAGCTGAAATTAGAAGAATTCAAAAAGCTACTAACATTACCACCATATTTGTAACTCACGACCAAGAAGAAGCAATGGCAGTAGGAGACCGACTTGCTGTATTACGAGATGGTGTTGTCGAACAAATAGGATCTTCTGATGACCTGTACAACTTTCCACAAAATCCTTTTGTTGCAAACTTTATTGGAAAAATGAACTTCTTCAATGCAAAGGTGAGCAACATCAGTGGAGGAACAATTGAGGTAACTCTTAATGATAACCTTAAATTCATCCTTCAGGAGAGTCAATATAGGTCAAACAAGTCATTAGCAATTAAAGATGAAGTGTTAATTGCAGCCCGACCAGAACACTTAAATGTAGAAAAAAGTAGCGAAAAACCTCACTTACAAGGGGAGATTACTATTATTCAACACCTTGGACA
>SABI01000819.1 GCA_009929055.1 Spirochaetia bacterium
CGATATGTTACCTGACAGCTATAAGAAGAACATTGAATCTCGTACAGACAAAACTATGGCAGTACGTAGAGATCTTTTCTACACCTACTTTGGCTATAGACACTTACGATTAAGTGATATGAAAGGGATTAACATGTTGCCTAGAGTAGTGAAGGATTTTATCAATATGGTAGAAGGACTTTGGATGGAATTAATCAAAATATCTAAAGCAGCTATCTTGATGAAGATGCCTCTAGTTCTTATCCAAAACATTATCAGTAACGTCAGATATATGATCAGTACAGGTTCGTACGACATACTTGAGTTAGCTAAAGACTACAGGGATTCGTTTAGAGAGGTAGGTGAGTATATTGCTACTAACCGAAATCTAACGAGAGTAAGACAGGAGATTCTGGCTGATAGAGCTTCCTTAGATCGCGTACGTAATCGTAAAGCACTGGAAAATAAGATATACAAGAAAGAGATTGAAGCAAAACAATTAGAAGGCGTTTTAGAACGAAACCCAGCAAGAGAGTTGTTCTTATCAGGTATGTACCAATCCTATATTGAAGACGTAGAAACGTCCCAGTTGAGTGAAACCAACAAAGTGGTACGTATGGTAGGGAATCGTATGGATAAAGCTCCTAAGGTGGTACGAAAAGCTGCAGAGATAGCTTATATTACTCAGAACACTAAATGGTATAAGGTAAGCCAAGAGGTTATGCAAAGGACAGATATGATGGCTCGTTTAGTGGAAAACAAACGTATGCTGCGTAACGAAGCCAAAATGGTTGATGGTACAATGAAGCTACCTGTATGGTGGGTTGAGACAAAAAGAAAGGATGATAAAAATTATCCAGAGACTAAAAAATTAGTTGGAAATGAGAGAAGGGAGTTTATTGAGGAGTCGAAGAAACAGCGTATGTTAGCGTTAATGGATCACTACATTAACTATACGTTGCCTAATGGGAGAGGGGAAGAGTATTTAAACCGCATGGGTTTCTTGATGTTTACGAAGTACTTAAAAAG
>SABI01000820.1 GCA_009929055.1 Spirochaetia bacterium
TTAATGATAAAAGTATAAAACGAAGCGGGGTGGCTGCTCTTCAAAATCTTACCTCTACGTTATCCTATTTTGTAACTGACCCTAGAAGCTACTTGTCTAATGAACAATTAAACAATCTGGAAAATCATAAGCAAACAGAGCTAGAAAAGTCCCGAAGAGCAGTTGAACTTTATTATGATAGTTTTAATCGAGGAGGGTGGGATGCTTGGGGAGCTTTTACCCAAAATGAAGCCGATAACCCTCTTGGATATTTCATGAGTGCTTCAGATATCATTCACGAAGATGCGTTTACAAGGAAACAAGAAGTAAAAGAAGAGTTAATACAAAACGACGGTTTTTTAAGTCAAAGAATGTGTGTTGAGTATTCAAAAGAAGAGACTAAAGATCAGATCAGTGCAAAAGCCCCCATAGCTCCTATATGTGAAGACATTAGAAGCCAGGAATGTAAAAATCTTCAAGAAAATTACAGAAAACAAATGACTGATTACCAAAACACGACAAACTCAAAAACAATACAGCCTAGGGTGTGTATTAAGTGGGAAACAGTTACCCCAGGAAGCATTATTAAAGATAAGACTTCTCACTATTTGAATTCTCCAGAAAGACAATTGGAGTTGGCTGACGACATTAACCATGTGTTAAACTCAGTTTTTTCCATGTTAGTAAGCAAATTAGAATCTCAAGGGCTAAGTGGTATTAACACCAAAGAAAGCTTTGTCTACGAAGATGATCGCTTCAATTGGACTTCAGGACTTTCTACTAGTAGAGCCTTAGATGCTGGGGAATCCCTTACTACTGGGTACACAAATGGCTCTTTTGATTTAACAAGAGATCTAGGAAATCGTTTTATCTTTGGCATAACAAAAGAGAATAATCTTGGTACTTGGGATGTAACTACTAATATCGCTACACAGAAAAATGGGGCGAGAGAAAACCTGGTAGAAGGAATAGGACCTTTAGTGGTTAAATCAGATGGTAGTATAAATTATCCGCTCAATGTATATTAT
>SABI01000821.1 GCA_009929055.1 Spirochaetia bacterium
CTTTTATCAATTACCTTGTGATCGTATGCTTTCAACTTGATTCTAAGCTTTGCAGTATTTTCAGTTTTTTTTGAAGTTGCTGGCATTCTATTTTATTATCTTAGTAATAACTCCTGCTCCTACTGTCTTTCCACCTTCTCTAATAGCAAATCCTTGTTTTTCTTCTAAAGCTACTGGCACGATTAGCTTAACAGTAACATCAACTGTATCTCCTGGCATAACCATTTCTGTTCCTTCTGCTAAAAATACATCACCTGTAACATCAGCTGTTCTGATAAAGAATTGAGGTTTGTATCCTGTAAAGAATGGTGTGTGTCTTCCTCCTTCTTCCTTAGTTAAAACATATATCTGAGCTGTAAAGTCAGTATGAGGTGTAATTGTTCCTGGTTTAGATAAAACTTGACCTCTTTCAATATCTTCTTTTTTCAATCCTCTTAGTAAAATACCAACGTTATCTCCTGCTTGTCCTGTAGATAAAGATTTGTTAAACATTTCTACTGATACTGCAGTTGATTTAGCAGTTGGTCTAATTCCCACGATTTCAACTTCTTCAGCAGAGTTAACAATACCTCTTTCAATTCTACCAGTAGCAACAGTTCCTCTTCCTTCAATTGAGAAAACATCTTCGATAGCCATCAAGAAAGGTTTTTCTGTATCTCTAACTGGATCAGGAATATAAGCATCTAATTGATCCATTAAATCTAAAACTTTCTTTACCCATTCATCATCAACAGATGTTCCTTCTAAAGCTTTAAGAGCTGAACCTCTAATGACTGGAGTGTTGTCTCCATCAAACTCGTATTTCTTCAATAATTCTCTTACTTCATCTTCAACTAAGTCAATCATTTCAGCATCTTCCACCATATCACATTTGTTCAAGAAAACTACGACTGAAGGTAGTCCAACTTGTTTAGCCAATAAGATATGTTCTCTTGTTTGAGGCATAGGACCATCAGTAGCAGCAACTACTAAGATTGCTCCATCCATCTGAGCAGCACCTGTAATCA
>SABI01000822.1 GCA_009929055.1 Spirochaetia bacterium
CACTTGCTCCTACTAAAGCTTTAGATGTAGCATCTCCCGAGAACATTACTGTTGGGGTTCCTAGCATATCTAATTGAATTAAATCTTCTTGTCTAGCATTAGCTAATTCACCTAATTCTTCTCTATATTTTACTTGAATATAGTCTTCAGAGAATAAATCAACTTCATCAGTATAGTCTATCATTTCACCATATCTAGCTAATGAAGTCTCAACTGTAATTTTTTGAATTGCTCTTTTGTTAACTGCACCAGCACCTTCAGCTAAGCTAGCATTAGTTAATGATAAAGATACTTCATCAGCAGTTCTAGCTGTCATATACCCTTTTGCTGAAAACTCTGCATCATTTGGAGATCTGTCATACATGTGTAGAAATTTAGAAATTTTAAACGTCTTACCCATTTTAGTCGGCATATCTTTTTTAGATACAAACTGACCGTACACATTAACCTTATTAGCTGCTTTAATACCAGCTCTATCATAATAATGTACTACTGTATTCGCTCCAGCCGTACTATTTAACCCATTCCCATAAACATTAGTTGCCATTTTTCTTCCTTATTTTTAAATTAGAGGCTATCTACTAGCCTCTACTTTTCTATACCACTCTTCAAAAGCCTCATCCGAGTCCTCTAAAAAGTCAATACTTTTCTTTGTTCCAGCATTTGATTTCACGGGTGCTGCAGCCTTTCTCTGTTCAACTTTCTCAACAACTCTCTCACGAGACTGTTGAGCCACTTTCACCCTATCCAATTCGGTCTGCTTAGAAAGTTTAGCCTCTCTCGCTAATCTTTGCTGCTCGCTAGCCTGAAGTCGTCTTTGAATCTCAAATTGTTCTTTAAAATACTCATTAGCAGCCAGCTTGTAGTAATCTAAATCTGTCTGCCTACCACCATCGAACACTTTAAGTTTCTCTGCAATAGGTTGAACTTTATCATAAGTTCCGCTTTTTACATCCATATGTAATAGCTTTATCATCTCTGGGTCTTTTGTAAACTCTTTAAAGC
>SABI01000823.1 GCA_009929055.1 Spirochaetia bacterium
GCTTATGGTATCTATGCAAAATATGAAAATATAGTATTTGGGCAGTATGCAATAGAAGATATCAAAAAAGACACACCTATAACATGGAATCTTATTACTCAAAAGGTTTGTGATGCATAATTTTTTTGAACAACTCAAAGTCAATATTCAAACTCTAAATAACGAGAATATGAAGAGTGTGTTTACAATAGCAACTACTTCAAAACAAGAAAAAGAGCCATATCTTACACCAATTAGGAAAAGTGACTTTTTTGTTGTGTGTGGATGTGTGATATTTGATCAATCAAGCTTGATGGAAATAATAGAGATTATTGATGGGGCGGTTGACTATATATTTGTAGATAGTGAGAAGAAGATTCCACTTAGAATCCACCATGAATTAAATGATATTGAAGATGAGATATATAATCAAACCAACACTGGAGATATATGAACCTACAGGAGGCCATGTAGTGAGAAAGTCATACTATATCGCATCAGAAAAAAATCAGATAACCAAGACAATACTTGAAGGAGAACTTAACGACTCAGTGGAGGCCCTCCAGTTTCTTGAGCAGGGGGGAACCAGGCTAGATGTTCTAATAACAAAAGATAAGGGCTTTGCAGCATGGCAGCTCTTCCACTTTGTCCCTCATAAGTACGAGCCGGTTAGCAAGGTATACACACTCACAGGTCCACCGGCAGTACAGTTTGCAAGGTTTATTGAGAGGTCTTCAAAGGTTTGATTAAGGAATACCTAGAATAGTTTTATTAGGCCGACGGAGCTGAGGAGCACTAGCGCTATTGCAACAGGAGCAAGGAACTTGATAGTAAACATAACCCACTTCAATACGATTCCACCTATGGCAATAGAACCCCCATTTGTGAGTTCGTCCAGAACATCGGCTTTTTTCATTCTCCACCCGACAAACATCACAACCAGAAGACCCCCTACAGGGAGCAGGATGTTTGAAGAGGTGTAGTCAAAGAGATCAAAGAATGTTTTGCCGAATATCTTAACATCT
>SABI01000824.1 GCA_009929055.1 Spirochaetia bacterium
CCTTTTGTATAGATGAGGGATAACAGATTATTTCTTTGTAAGTATTTCAGAGACCCTATCAGTTGTTTCTTCTGCAATTATTTGTTGAACAGTCTTGCCTGTTTCTTCGGCAAGCTTTCTTCTCTCCATTATAATGTCAATAGCAGCTTTTTGGTTTTTCTCATTAAATTTGTAAAAGAATAATGGGATGGCTGTCCCTACAAGACTTATAGCCCCAAGAAGCACAAGCATAATCCACATAATATCCTTTCCTTTTGGGTCAAGAGCTCCTGGATTATTTGGGGTAACATCAGCCATGTAGTAGGCTAAGACTCCAATAAAAGCACCGACTGCCATACCTATTTTGTTTATAAAAGTTTGCATGGCAAAACAAATCCCTTCAGCGCGTTCTCCAGTTTTTAGCTCCAAATATTCTACTGTATCTCCTATCATTGCATAGGTTATGATATTACCAAAGCCCATCGGAATACCAATAATAACAAGACTAATTAGTCCAACTATAAGGGTAGTGGGGTCGGTATATAGGGAGGATTTATTAGCAATTCCTACAAAGAATAAAACGAACATCATTAATGATCCTACTATGTGGGAATAGATGTAAGTATTCCTTTTCCCAAATCTTTGGGCAAACCAGGGTACCATTAAGGAAGCGACCAAGCCTCCTGGGACTGCAGCCATAGTAATAATTGTGTAAAGTTGTTCTCCTCTCATCCCTAAGAAGAAAACATCGGCTAAAACATATTTTGCAAAATATAAACCGCCAGTATATGTGTAAGCCATCTTTGCTGAGCCTAGAATTCCTGAAATAACTATGAGTAAAAGGGGTTTATTTTTTACCAGGAGCTTCAGATTGTGTTTAAGAGAGGGTGGTGCATCAGTGGACATCATTCTCTCGCGAGTTTTGTAGAATCCAAAAAGAAACATTGGAAATGCAACAACACAAAGAATTATTGCCGCTATAAAATATACATTTGCTAGACGGGGGCCGGCATCAGTGCCATAT
>SABI01000825.1 GCA_009929055.1 Spirochaetia bacterium
GGATTGATATCTAGAGGTATAGGTTTGATTATGCCATCTTTTTCATCAATAGATGTTTCTGGAGTTAGAGATCTTATAGACAGAATAAATAGACTTAAAGTTAGACAAAAAGATCAGTTAACTGTTATTCATAGAGACAAAATGTCACAATTAAACAAAAATAGAGGATATATGTTATTAAAAGCTTATGATTATGCAAGAGAAGGTGTGTCTGTTAAATCTGCTACTTTAATTGGAAAACGATTCCGAGACTTGCATATGTCTACTGACGAATATATAGCAATAAGTAGTACTAGAGATAGGACCAGATATATTACAAATTATGTTAAATTATCGCCAGACATAATTCAAAGAATGGTTGTATTAGACGAAGAAATTAACAATTTATCTGAACAAATATCTAAAATGGATGAAGTAATTGCCCTTCGAGGATTTGGAGAAGGTTCAAGTGGAATAGATTTATTTATGAGCCCAGTTATGTTGAATACAATAGGCTTATTAGAAGAGATAGGATTGAATGTGAAAGAGATTAGAGGAAGAGTGGAAGAAATAATGAATGGAGCAATAAATAGATTGAAAATAAGCGAAGAAATGAAAAACAGACTAACAGTAAGAAACTGGCAAATAGAAGTAGTAGAAGAAGACGGAATGGATGTGCAAAGTAGATATGAAGAAGCAGATGGAGGATTGGCAAGAATAAGAATAAGCAAAGGAATGGTAGAGTTTTTGAAAAAATTAAGAACAGAAATGAGCGAAGAAAAATATCAAAGCTTAATGCAAGAAATATTCTTACATGAAAGAATAGAAATGCTATATAAGCAAAGACATCCAGAAGCAAGTGCCCAAAAAGCCCATGAGTTTGCATTAGCGAATGCTGGAGACAGACAAAGGAACTTAGTGGAAGCCTTGCCAAAAATAGAAGTATTGAGCAAAATAGAAAGTGGAAAGAAAATGAGTAGAGAAGAATTAGAATTAGTGCAAAACATGATAGATGAAATAAAAG
>SABI01000826.1 GCA_009929055.1 Spirochaetia bacterium
GGATATTACAGACGGAAACCTTGCAAGTCATATAAAGGCATTGGAAAAAGAGAAATTTATCGGGGTAGAGAAATCATTTGTAGGGAAGAAACCCAATACACGTTACTTTATGACGAGCGCGGGTAAAAAGGCCTTTAAAAGTCATTTGGATGCGCTGGAGAAATTTCTCGAATCAAACAGAAAACACTAATTTTTTTATTTTTTAACTTTGAAAAACAAAGTACTTTTTTAGAATGATACAATAAATCTAATAATTATGGAAAGAGCAGATATAAAATTAAACGTAAACATGAGAAAGGAGATACTTGAGCATCAGAATGAGGCCGGGTATCTTGAGATGTTGTATAGGAGCAACAAAACTCAATTTAAAAAGGAGTTCCTTCAGGTTTATCCTGATTTGAGCAACAACCCTCTTGCAGAGTTCTGGTATGAGAGGCTGAGTGATGAGGGGATAGTGATAAGTGATAAGAGTAAAGTGAAAAGTGAAGAGGGGATAGTGAAGAGTGATGAGAGAATAGTGAAAAGTGAGGAGGGGATAGTGAAAAGTGAAGAGGGGATAGTGAAAAGTGAAGAAAGAATAGTGAAAAGTGAGGGGCTTCTTGTTGTAGTAGTAGCCTCTATAGTGGCTGCTATAATTGCTAAGCTGCCGGCAATTCTTGGCCTGGCCGAGGAGGCCTTTTATGTAAGAAATGTCGGATTTATAGTCTTTCCTGTATTGGCAGGATATTTTGCCTGGAAGAACAAAGTCTCAAGGCTAAACATATCAATTATCGGTCTGGTTTTTTTATTGTGTGCAATATTTATAAATCTGCTGCCTGACGTTGAAAGCGATGTCACCACACTCTCTTGCATTCATCTTCTGTTGTTATTATGGGCTGTTCTTGGGTTTGCATTTGTCGGCAGCATAAAGAGCCTCCATGAGAAAAGGCTGGCCTATTTGAAATTTAACGGAGATCTTGGGATTATGTCAGGACTTTTATTGATTGCAGGTGTAGTATTGAGC
>SABI01000827.1 GCA_009929055.1 Spirochaetia bacterium
GCACACGGCGTTCCACCAGTGTATTAACCTTTCTAACTGTAACCTAATAACATCATAAGAAAATCCCTAAGCTATCAATTGATTCCCTGCAAGAACTCTTAGCTTATTAACTTTTTCAAGTTGTTCAGCATTGAGTTCTAAAAGATTGGTATACCTATTTATTGTCTCATTATCCGTAGCATGTATCAATCTATGTACATTTTCATGCACAATGACCAGATTCTTGTATTCATCTTTGCCATTTAAAGCACGAGGCTTCTTGTGGTGACAGTGAATCTCATCTACATCTAACGTATTACCTAATACATAACATTTTCCATATTGTCCGACGTAAAGCGATATTCGATTATCATTGTATTCAGCAGATTGACCTTTTACGGGGTTAGCTACTAAGTATTTCAGATTTTCAATCGGTACTACTTTTTGTTCAGTGTGGATCTGTTCTCTATCTGTTGTAATGAATGTTGACTTGCCGTCATATTGTCCATTCCAGCGATGTTGCACATATCCTATGGGGATAAGAGGAGTGTCATAAACGAACCGAAGCTGTTTACTCTTTCCGTACATATCCTTTATGTATTTTGGTATAGGTTCTTTCTCTTTTGGTTTGCGTGGTTTCAATCTATTCTTGAGGATTGAACGAGTACGATAGGCGATTGCACTAAAGTCTGAGCTACAGTTAGTGGCACAATTATAATAATTGTGTACACCGATGATATAGGAGTTCAGGCGCATGACTGCGCTTTTGTTTCTATTTCTATGCACAGCCTTTGCGTGTTCTCTCATGGTTAGTAGAATCTTTTTAAAGGCTTTTAGACCTATATGAGATTTCACAACCCATTTGTTATCGTTTTTATTCTTTACTTTACCCTTTGTGGTAACTTTGAGCTTGATGCCTAAGAAATCTGAATAGTTTTTCCGAAGATTGACTATCTTTGACTTTTCAGGGCTTATTTCGAGCTCTAGTCTTTCCTTGAGCCACAATTTAGTGGCTTCAAAGATA
>SABI01000828.1 GCA_009929055.1 Spirochaetia bacterium
TTCAATCTGAGGAACACCTCGAGGTGCAGGAGGAATACCATCTAGAATAAATCTACCAAGAGATTTGTTGTCTGTAGCCATTGGTCTTTCTCCTTGAACAATATGAATTTCCACTGAGGTTTGATTATCGGCTGCGGTAGAGAATATTTGAGATTTAGAGCTAGGAATAGTAGTATTTCTTTCTACTAGTTTCGTTGAAACTCCACCCAGTGTTTCAATTCCTAGAGACAGTGGGATTACATCTAGTAATAGAACGTCTCTCACATCTCCTTGTAACACTCCAGCTTGGACAGCAGCACCCATAGCAACCACTTCGTCTGGATTGATTGATCTGTTTGGTTCTTTGCCGAACAATTTTTTAACAGCCTCTACTATTGCTGGCATTCTTGTTTGTCCTCCTACAAGTATCACCTCATCTATATCCTCAATCTTAAACGGAGAAGCTGCGATAGCTCTTTTTGTTATTTCAATTGATTGATCAATAAATTCTTGTGCCAATGATTCTAATGTAGCTCTGGTCATTTTCATCAACAAGTGTTTAGGTCCACTAGCATCTGACGTTATAAACGGAATATTAATTTCTGATTCTAGAGTTGTAGAAAGTTCGTGCTTAGCTTTTTCAGCTGCTTCTTTTAGTCTTTGAAGTGCCAACATGTCACTAGTAACATCTATACCTGTTTCCTTCTTGTATTCGTTTGCTATCCATTCGATTATTCTTTGGTCTATATCTTCTCCTCCTAAGTGTGAATTTCCATCTGTAGATTTTACTTCTATAACATCATCTCCTACCTCTAGAACAGAAACATCGAAAGTACCACCTCCAAAGTCGTAAACAACGATTTGTTCATTTTTCTTTTTATTAAATCCATAAGCCAAAGCCGCGGCAGTAGGTTCGTTAATTATTCTGTGAACTTCTAATCCAGCTATCTCCCCCGCATCTTTAGTAGCTTTTCTTTGAGCATCATTGAAGTAAGCTGGCACAGTGATAACAGCACCTGTTAT
>SABI01000829.1 GCA_009929055.1 Spirochaetia bacterium
CCGTTACTGACCTTCAAGAAGACTTCATAGAAGACTTTGAAAAACCAAAAATAGACTACTACAGATATAATAAATACACAGGAGAATTAGAATGAAAAAATACGCTTTAGGACAAATTATCAACGACGAAACTTTAAGCCAAGATTTAGGCTTAAAAATTCCTTCAATCGATGGGTTAAGCAGAAGAGAAGCTACAAAAGCTATCATGCAATTCCAAACTAAAAAGGCATTTGCCATCAGCGCACTTAACAAAGACTTAAGAGCATCAGGACTTCAACTAACTCAAAAATCTTACTTTAGCTACAAGGTTATCTCTGTTAGCGACAAAGCTAAGATAGTTGCTAGATTAGCTAAAACTATGAACAACGCTGCTCTAAGTTACTAAAATGACAGAGAACTACGAAGTTGCAAAACTACTTGTAACTTCTCATATCTCAATCACTAAGGGTGACGCTCTAAAAGAAATCATCCCTCCATCAATCAACATCACTAACCGCAAGGATGTTGACACCTACTTACGTCAACATTACCTTGACTACTATCTCACAACGAAACACGCTCACTACTTCCAAGAACTAACCCGTAAAGAGCTATCTCAACTACTAAAACTACCAATCGGAGCAATACCGAAGAAATACTTGGACTAACACCTACAAGTAATCTTAACAAAAGGACTAAAATGTTTGCACTAAAAACCAAATTAAATGGTCTAGACGCCTTAATCGTAAAAAGCTATCATGAAGACCTCGAAGAAATCGGTATTCCTCTATACTCTTTTTCTTCAGGAATGACGAGTTGTTGTGACGCAGAGTGCCCTGAATGTCCATTCCAATGTGATGACGACATTTTTGACGAAAATGGTAAAGAAATACTTGGATGTAATGATTACGCAACATTTATGTTAGAAGACACTTATTTATCAATCATAGAACGTTATAAACGTCAACTAAAGGATTCTTAATGTTTGTATTAAAATTTAAACTCAAAAAAGGAGAAGTTCTT
>SABI01000173.1 GCA_009929055.1 Spirochaetia bacterium
TTAAAACCCTTCGGATATGGAGTATCGGAAAACGGCGAGTTGAAAGGGATTGTGACGGGATATGTGATTAGTGATGGCAATTGGATTAAGAGATATTTAAGTCGTAGAGCAATAATTCCAGGCGGTGCATTGCTTTCAGAGGGCATCAGCGATGAAGCTCTCAATCTTCTGCTTGACATATTGAAAAAAGATCTGAAGAACAAAGTGATTTATATTGAGTTTCGGAATTATAACAATTATAATGGATTTAAAGAACTTTTCACAGAAAAGGGTTTTACTTACAAGACTCATCTTAATTTTCATGTAGCAACACCAAATCCGGAATTATCAATGAAAAATCTTAGTTCTACTAAACTAATGAATGATATGTTCATACCTATTCCACCTCTAAATATTCAGAATAGGATATCATCACTCCTTGACAAATTCGACTCCCTAGTCAACGACATCTCAATCGGCCTTCCTGCAGAAATTGAAGCAAGAAGGAAACAATACGAGTATTACCGGAACAAACTCCTTTCATTCAAGAGAAAAGAGAGCTAACAAATATAGACCTATCATGAACGAACTACTAAAACATTGCAGATACTACAAAGGAGAAACTGAAGCACCGCCTGAAATTAATGAAGAGGGCAAGGCAATTTTTTGGTATTATGAGCAACTATGGGTAGAAAGAGCGGAGTTTCGTGATGAAAACAACTATAACACACAGGAATATATTAACTTTGGGTTAGCAGATTTTAATAAAGACGATGGCACTCCATTAACATTAAAAGCTATCCTCTTCAACAGACACTGTCACTGGAATGGAGGATATGGGATTGAAAATGATATAAAGACATTCAAAGAGTGGTACAAGTCTTATTACTTAAATCTTCCTAAAGATTCATAGAGCAAATATTTTTTGATTATGACATACAAAGTTGTTGCGGAAAACTCTCAAAGTACTGTCGTTACAGTCTATAATCCACCTGTTGACAGAAGCAAAAACTATCAATCAGAAGCAGAACTGGAAAAGGCATTCATAGAACAACTCAAGACACAGGCTTATGAGTACCTTAAAATATCTTCCGAAGAAGAATTAATAGCCAATCTCCGTAAACAACTTGAATTATTAAATAACTATTGCTTTACAGATAGTGAGTGGAAACAATTCTTTAAAAGCACTATTGCCAATCAGAGCAATGGAATAGCTGAGAAATCATTTATAATCCAAGAGAATCACACACTCCTACTTACAAGAGAAGACTCTTCTGTCAAAAACATTAGGCTAATTGACAAGGATAATATCCATAACAACAAGCTACAAGTTGTCAACCAATACGAGGTAGAAACTGGGGACAGAAAAAATAGATATGATGTTACCGTTCTTGTAAATGGACTTCCATTGGTACACATTGAACTCAAAAGAAGAGGTGTTGATATAAAAGAGGCTTTCAATCAAATCAACCGATACAACAGAGAATCATTCTGGGCAGGAAGTGGTCTGTTTGAGTATGTTCAACTCTTCGTGATCTCAAACGGAACATACACCAAGTACTACAGCAATACAACCCGATTTTCTCACTTGAAGGAGAAGAACGGAAGTACGCCTCCAAAGGGCAAAAGAAGTAGCAATAGCTTTGAATTCACTTCTTGGTGGGCAGATGCCAACAATAAGCCTATAACAGACTTGATGGACTTCAGTCGCACTTTCTTTGCAAAACACACTATACTCAATGTTCTAACAAAGTACTGTGTCTTCACCTCAGACAAGACTCTTCTTGTGATGCGACCATATCAAATCGTAGCAACGGAGAGAATTCTCAACAGAATATTAGTTGCTAACAACTATAAGAAATATGGCACATTACAATCTGGTGGCTATGTATGGCACACTACAGGAAGTGGGAAAACACTGACATCTTTCAAAGCGGCACAACTCGCAAGTAAACTCTCCTTTGTAGATAAGGTTCTTTTTGTAGTTGACAGAAAAGACTTAGACCACCAAACAATGATGGAGTACGATAAGTTTGAGAAAGGAGCGGCCAACAGCAACACAAGCACTGCTATACTGAAGAGACAACTAGAAGATAATAAAAGCAGAATAATCGTAACAACTATTCAGAAGTTGTCTATCCTTATCAAGAAAAATAAAGAGCATCAGATTTATGACAAACAAATAGTCATTATTTTTGATGAATGCCATCGTTCTCAATTTGGGGATATGCATACTGCAATAACTAAGAGATTCAAAAAATACTATCTCTTTGGATTTACAGGTACTCCAATCTTTGCTCTCAATTCCAATAGTGCAGGAAAGTTTGATTTAAGGACAACGGAACAGGCTTTTGGAGAGAAACTACATACATACACCATAGTAGATGCAATTACTGACCGAAATGTACTTCCATTCCGAATTGACTATATCAGGACAATGAAGGAAGAGGAAGACATTAAGGATATCAAGGTAAAAGATATAGATAGAGAAAAGGCATTCTCATCACCAGAAAGGGTAGGTAAAATTGTTAGCTACATTATTGACCACTTTGACCAAAAGACAAAAAGGAATAGTAGTTATCAGGTAAAAGAGAGGCGACTGGCAGGGTTCAACTCAATCTTTGCAGTTGCTTCAATTGATATGGCAAAGATTTACTATGCCGAATTCAAGAAACAGATGGAGGCTCTGCCAGAGAACAAGAGACTAAAAATTGCTACAATATATAGTTTTGGAGTTAATGAGGATGAGCCTGAAGATGCAGGATTTCTTGAAGATGAAAATCTTGAGGACACCTCCAATCTTGACCAAAGTTCAAGGGATTTTCTTGATATGGCTATTCAGGATTACAATAAGTTGTTTAAAACAAATTACAATACAGGGTCAGAGTTTCAAAACTACTATAAAGAAGTTTCTCAAAGAGTTAAGAATAGAGAGATTGACCTTTTAATAGTCGTCAATATGTTCCTTACTGGATTTGATGCAACTACACTTAATACTCTTTGGGTTGATAAGAACCTTCGTCTTCACGGACTGCTCCAAGCATACTCTCGGACAAACAGGATTCTTAATACTGTTAAGACTTTTGGAAATATTGTGTGCTTTAGAAATCTGGAGAAGGCCACAAATGATAGCATAGCTTTATTCGGAGATAAAGAGGCAGGAGGGATTGTACTACTCAAGACATTTGAAGACTACTACAATGGGTACAGGGATGGAGAAAAAATTGTCAAAGGATATAAGGAGATTGTAGAAGAGATTCAGAGTAAGTTTCCGATTGGGGAAAAAATAATTAGTGAGGCAGCAAAAAAGGAATTCATCAGACTTTTCAGTGCATTCCTTCGGTCAAAGAATATACTTTCTACATTTGATGAATTCACAGGAAAGGAAATCCTATCTGATAGAGATGCTCAAGACTATCAAAGCGTTTACATTAACTTCTATCAAGAGTTAAGACCACCAGGCGGAGATGTAGTAATTGTAAATGATGATATCGTCTTTGAGATTGAATTGGTAAAGCAGGTTGAAATCAATATAGACTTCATCCTTCAATTGATAAAAGAACATCATCAAAAGCATTTCAAGGATAAAGAGATTGAGGTAAAGATTCACAAAGCTATTGACTCAAGTTTGAGTCTAAGGAACAAGAAGGAGCTCATCCTCAAATTTATTGCATCAATGACCCCTTCTTCTAATGTGGATGAAGACTGGTTGAAGTTTGTTGATGAGAAGAAGATTGAGGAACTGAATGAAATTATTCTTGATGAAAATCTCAATCGTGAGGAGACTTACAAATTCATAACCAACTCATTCAACAACGGATTCATTCAAGAAACTGGGACAGGCTTTGCCAAGATCCTCCCAAATGTTTCAAGGTTTACTCCTAATGGGGAGAGAACTGCAAAAAGAATTAGTGTTTTGGAAAAACTAACTGATTTCTTCAATAGATATTGGGATATTTCAGGTGGGAAAATAAAATCTGAATATTAGAAACCTCAAATTATCAATACTATAGAGAATGGAGAAGTATGATTTATTCTTTCAAAGCCCACGAGAATTTATTAAAAATCAAAGGGTATATTCTGTTCTTTATCTCTTAAGAAGAGATATTTATACTTGTTTAGGTTATAATCCAACTGATAATTCAAAAATTGAATATCAAGCTTTATTCCCTGGCACTATGGCAATTCTTGCTGGAATTGATTTATTGGCAAAGTTTTATAAGGGTTGTGATAATTATAGAAAATCTAATGAGAGATTTAAAGATTTCATTAACAAATATTTTGGCTGCACAAAAGAAGAGAGTGAGATTGTATATCAACTAAGGAATTCATTATTACATTCATTTGGATTATACTCATACAAGGTTTTAAATAAAAAAAGACAAGAATTCAATTTCTTTCTTAATCAAGATGATGCGGTTTTTATAAGACAAATGCCTGATTCAAACTATTTTATCTCCATTAATCAACTCCTTACAAAATTTGAAAATTCAATAGAATTATATAAATCAGAGTTAAAAGAATCAACTGAACTTTCTAATAATTTTGATAAGATTTTGATTAATTACGGATTTCTTCGTGTCAAATAACACATAATACTAAATCAAACTAATTAATTCATTACAAGTAATTTTTGCATTGGGATTTGACACTTTCACATCCTGTCTAATCTCCTTAACTCCCCATCTGAAGAAAAGGAATCTCTTCGGTACAACCCTAACCACTTGGAGCAAAGTATCCCTGCTTTGATACTTCAACTTCACACTGTCATTCTGAATAACTCCTTGAATTGAAGTCCAGGCATCAGACCAATGAAAAGATTGTGCCTTGACCACCTTCTCAGTATCAATGTAAATGGTATCCCTTATAGGTACAAACACTTCCACCCTATTCTCAATAGCTGTTGTGCTCAAACTCTGGACATCACGAAGTCTAATCCTCATACTCTTCAACTGACTAACAAGTTCGGAACGATGCCTTCTCAATTCACCAATGGTCATCTCCAGCTGCTCAACACTACTAACTAACTCACCAGTCTTGGTTCTGTAATGAGAGAGAGAATCAGATAGCAAAGCCACCTGATTTCTCTCAAGACGAAGGTTCTCCTTAACAACCTCCCTGAAGTACATAATAACTGCACAGAGGCATAAAATCAACACCACAATAACTGCATACTTTCTCATAAACTATGCCTCCTGTAAGCTTTCTCAAGAGAGATATTATAAGGCTCTCTGCTTAACTTCTCAGCCAATTTCTGATACCCTGCTCCGTTGTAAATTGAAGCAACAATATGCCAATCCCTTCTATCAAGTGCAGTCCTTAAC
>SABI01000830.1 GCA_009929055.1 Spirochaetia bacterium
TCCATCAGGAGTGAATGCCATTGCTGTTAATTCTTCTTCCTTATAATAGCCCTTCATCACATTAGGACCCTTAACCTGAATTTCTCCCTCCATGGTTTGAGGGTTTATATCTCCTAATCTAACATCTACATCTACCAAAGGATAACCTATTGTCTGCCAAGAAACCTGCTTTGGATTAGCTCCAATTATCAAGGGTGCTGTTTCAGTAAGTCCATAACCAATTGCATAAGGGAAATATCTTCCTAATCTTAAGAATAATTCTGTTTCTCCATCAAGCTTTGCTCCACCTATTCCGAAAAATCTTAGTCTTCCTCCAAAGGCTTCATAAAGCTTCTTCGCAGCCTTGCGATACATTATCCTCTTAAACACATAGCTTGTAAGCATGATTCTTCTAAGTACTGTCTTTTCCAATTCTGGTTTAATAACAGTCTTATATACCTTTTCAATTAATAGAGGAACAGATAGCATTGTTGTTGGGCGAACCATTTTAACGCTTTCCATAAAGGTCTTGGCAACTGGGAGTTTATTATGAAAATAAACTGTAGAGCCATGCATAAGAGCAGTTAGTAAACAAAGTGAGTTCTCAAGGGTATGAGAAAGAGGTAGAAGACTTAGGTAAACATCATCCTCTTGTAATGTATGAATATGATGTACCTGAACTAATTGAGCTGCAAGATTGCTATGCGTTAGCATCACTCCCTTACTGAAACCAGTTGTTCCAGAGGTATAGATAATTACTGCCAAATCCTCTGGAGAAGGGATAGTCTTTACACCCTTATTATTTATTTCTTTTGAGAAAAGAATTGAGTTATCTTCTAAAGAAACAACTGTTTCAATATTCTTTAAATCCTTATGGATGATTTTATCCTCATAACGTTTCGATACAAAAACAAGCTTACTATCGGAGTGATTAATACAAGTTGTAATCTCCTCTGGAGTAAACTCAGGCAAAAGAGGAACTGCAATAGCTCCCATATCCACAATTGCCAAATAAGCCTCA
>SABI01000174.1 GCA_009929055.1 Spirochaetia bacterium
GTATGTTAGCATACCAAAAATTTTCACAAGGAGAGAGTCCAGAGAGTTCAGGAATTAAAGGAGACCACCTTGTAGGAAAGTACTATGTTCGTTTTGCCTCGTGGGAGAAAGAAGATAGTAGTGCTACTGAGCAAGCTCAAACAATGTTAAAGAAATGGGAAGATGGTGATGAAGCAGTCCTCAAGCTCTGGAATATGATGAATAAGTGGACTCTTGAAGGGGTGAATGAGACCTATAATAAAACTGGGATTTCATTTGATGCCTATTATTATGAGTCTGATACGTATAAATTAGGGAGAGATATTGTCCATAAGGGATTAGAAAAAGGGGTTTTTTATAAGGAAGAAGATGGCTCTGTGTGGATTGACCTCGAACCAATTAACCTCGATAAAAAAGTAGTTTTAAGAAAAGATGGAACTTCTCTCTACCTCACTCAAGATATTGGTACCGCCATCCAACGACATGAAAAATGGCCTTTTGATTCCCTTATCTTTGTTGTAGCAAGTGAACAATCGTACCACTTTAAAGTTCTTTTTTATGTATTAGAACAATTAGGATATGAATGGGCAAAAAATTTGTATCACCTTGCATATGGGATGGTAAATCTCCCTGATGGTAAGATGAAAAGTAGGGAAGGGACTGTTGTAGATGCAGATGATTTAATCGATTCTCTCACCCTCCTTGCTCGAAATGAAATTATTGCAAAGTCAAGAGAGGATATGGTAGGAGATGTTGAAAGTGTTAGTAGTGATATTGCCTTAGGTGCCCTTAACTACTATCTCCTTCAGACCACAGCGACAAAAGATATGATATTTAACCCAGATGAATCTATCTCCTTTAGTGGCAATACAGGTCCTTACCTTCAATATATGGGGGCAAGAATTAGTAGCATGCTTCGTAAGTGGGATGAGTGTAAAGATGAATATAACGGGATACCTTTTAACGGTGAACTACTTAATCTCCAAGATGAAAGAGAGTTGATAAAGAGTATTGCTTTGTTCGAAAGCCTTGTCACCCTTGCCGCAAAAGAGTATAATCCCTCAGTAATCACTACCTATTTATACGAATTATCTCGTGTATTTAGTCGGTATTACCATGATCATCAGATTTTAAAGGCTTCAACGAAAGAGCTTGTCAAAGCAAGAATTACCTTAGTAAATATGGTATTACAAGTTTTGAAAAATGCTTACTACTTAGTTGGGATTCCATTTTTAGAATCGATGTAAATGAAGAACTTTGACCTCTTGTAATTATTAATCTGTTATGATATAAGAGAGTCTGCATATTATTGGATAAGGATGTATATAGATGTACGCACTCGTAGAGATTCTAGGCAAGCAGTACAAAGCGCAAGAAGGCGCTACACTTAAAGTTGACAAGATGGATATTGAAAATGGCCAAGAGGTTACTTTTGATACCGTTGTAGCCTTTAAGGATGGTGAAAAATCTGTGTTTGGTACTCCATACGTTGATGGGGCAAAAGTTGTTGCCACCGTTGATGAATTAGTGAAGGGCAAGAAGATTAAAGTCTTCAAGTTTCATAGAAGAAAAGGATATCGCAGGACTCAGGGCCATCGCGAAAAATATTCGATGATCACCATTAAAGAGATCAAAGCTTAAGGAGTGAGAGATGGCACATAAGAAAGGTGGCGGTAGTAGTAGAAACGGTCGCGATTCCAATTCTCAACGTCTTGGAGTAAAGCGCTTTGGTGGACAGCTTGTAAAAGCTGGTGAAATTATTGTAAGACAACACGGAAATAAATTCCACGCAGGGGAAAATGTTGGCTGTGGAAGAGATTTTACTCTCTTTGCAAAAGAAGCTGGCTCGGTTGATTTCCACGTTCGAAATAATCGAAAATATATTCGTATACTTCCTACTGCGTAAATTTCAGGAATAACGATAGAGACTAATAGATGTTTGGATTTTCAGATGAGACCTATATAGAAGTTGCCTCCGGAAACGGGGGCAATGGTTGTGTTTCTTTCCGTCGGGAAAAATATGTCCCCAAAGGGGGCCCTGATGGGGGAGATGGCGGTCGCGGTGGAGATGTAGTCTTTGTCGTGAGAGATAACCTAAGAACCCTATCTCACTTAAAAAAGATACGTGCTTTCCGGGCTGAAAATGGCCATAACGGAAGGGGCGATCGTTGTTTTGGTAGAGATGGTGTAAATATTGAAATACCTGTTCCTCCTGGTACTGTATTAAAAGATGCAGCAAGTGGTGAGATTATCAAAGATCTTACAGGCCTTGATAGCTATGTTTTTTTAACTGGCGGGAGAGGTGGTCAAGGTAACTGGCATTTTAGAACCTCAACAAGACAGACTCCTCGTTTTGCACAACCTGGTGAAAAAGGGGTTGAAATACGCCTCGGTGTTGAACTCCTTGTGATAGCAGATATTGGGTTTGTTGGCTTTCCAAACGCTGGAAAATCTTCTTTGCTCAACAACCTCACTAATGCCCATACCAAAGTTGCAGGATATCCTTTTACAACAAAAATTCCACAACTTGGAATGTTTCGGTATGATGATCATGATGTTGTCCTCGCTGATATCCCTGGCCTTATTGAAGGGGCTTCTAAAGGTGCTGGAATGGGATTTAAATTCCTACGCCACATCTCAAGAACAGTAGCTCTTGCTTTCTTTATCGACCTTAGCGATGACTCTTACTTGAATGCCTACCCAACTCTTCTTAATGAACTTAAAAGTTATGCTCCAGAATTGGTACAAAAACCAAGAATAGTTATTGGAACAAAAATTGATGAAGAAGGGACAGAAGAACGACTAAAAGAGTTACAAGATAGTATTAAAGGGTATAAAGTATATAAATTATCGAACATAACAGGAATTGGATTAGAAGAAATTAAGAAAGCTTTCATCCACATAGCCTATACTTATAAAGAAGAAAAAGAGGGTGATGGATTTTCCACTATTGTCGATACTAGTGCACAATACAGAGATGAAGTGTGAAAACAATAATTTTTGGTGGAACCTTTAACCCAATACACCTCGGTCATCTTTATCTCATTCATGCTATTGCTTCTCAATCAGATTATGAAAGAATCATCGTTATTCCAACTCTCGAACCTCCCCATAAAGAGTATATAAGGGAAATCAGTGATCAGGATCGACTTGAACTCATCCATAAAGGGATAGACGATTATTATCATATTTATCGAGAAGATAGAAAAATTGAAATCCTTATTGATACATTAGAAATTGATCGGGGTGGGAAAAGTTACATGTACGATACGGTGATTGAAATGTATCGCAAGTATGAAATAACAGGAACCTTAGCTATAGCTATAGGAGATGATTTACTCCCTTCCCTCGAGTCTTGGTATCGCTTTGAAGATTTAGTCTCAATAGTATATTTTGTAGTTGTTCATAGATTAGAAAAAAATAAGATTGATTTTCCAAAGAATGCTCATGGTGAATATATTCTTGTAGAACCATTTCCTTGTAGCTCTACTTCAATTAGGGAGATGTTAGGAAGTGCCAAAAGTTCTCTTCATACTCTCACTTCTTTACTGAGCGAAACTGTATTAGACTATATAATAGATTATGAACTCTACCAACGACATTAAACAGTTGCTTGCACAGTCTCTTACTCCCTACAGAATAGAACATTCTATAAGTACTTCTGAGTATGCTCTATTTTTAGCACACCGTTATAATGTAGATGTTGATCAACAAAATTTGGAACATGCTTGTCTCTATCATGATATCTGTAGAGAACTCCCTTTTAGCGAGTTAGTAGAATATGCACATAGGCATACCTTAGAAGTAGGAGAGATGGAGTATCTCTATCCTGTCCTTCTTCATGGCCCTGTTGCATCAGATATGATGAGAACATATCCTATCCTTAATAAAGAGGACATGATACAAGCTGTTCGATGGCATTCAATTGGGTCAATTGAGATGGGCATTATGGGTGCTCTCCTATTTTGTGCCGATTATATGGAATTAAAAAGGACATATGTGAGTGGTCAACAGAGGAGTGATTTGTTAGCGAGTGAATCATTAGAGGAGATAACTAAAAGAATTCTCACTCTCCATATTGCTCATATGAAAGGAGGAGATAAGGAAATAGCCCCTTCTACCCTTTCGGTACATTCATTTCTTATTCAAGGTGGGAAGTTTGAATGAAAAAAATAATCCTACTCTTATCTATAACAATCATGACTCTTTTATGTGGATGTTCTCATCAAAATCGTAATCAAGTATGGTATATAGTAAGTGATCAATATGGTTCACTTGTAGTTTATAATAATGAAGAAAAATTTCTCCTTATAGCCTCGATTACACTTTCTGATCTAGCTACCTATAGAGGGAAATTATTAAAAGAGAATATTGAAAGTGATAACCTAGGAGCTCTTCAGTCTCTCTTTAATCTTCCGTTTAATTACCTTCTAGAAGGGACAAAGGATGATTGGAAAACTCTTTATAATAATAAAACATATACTTACCATGAAAGGATAAATTATATTATGGAGGGTGAAGATGACTTGAGTAAAATCATCAACACCGGTACACTAGAGTCTCTTGTAGGGAAACAAACTACCGTAAGCGATATAAAAAAATTATATGAAACTATAAATAATGAGAGTTATGTGCTACGAGTCTATAATGTAAGCCAATTTTTTCAGCCATTAGGAGATACAACTCTTAATCGAAAACTAATTGGAGAATGGACTAAGCGAGCACTTGAAGAAGCAGGAAATAAGTAAGGAGTTTTTTAATAATATGATGGATGCACAAAGCAAAGAATTAGTAAGTGAAATAGCAAACTTTATCACTGATAACAAGGGAGAAGATACCGTTGTAATTGATGTGAGCGAAGTTAGTGGATGGGCAGATTGTTTTATTGTTTCAACAGTAAACTCTATTGGTCACTTAAAAGGTGTAGCAAAAGAGTTGTGGGGTTTCTTAGCAGAGAGAAATATTACAGTTATAAACAGACATAAAAATATTGTTGGAGATGGGTGGGAACTCATTGATTGTGGAGATATCGTCATTCACCTCATGGGAAAAGAATTGCGAGATTTTTATAATATTGAAAAGTTGTGGCAAACTGGTGAGAAAATAGACTTTCTCAAAAAGATAGAAAAAAAGAAATAGGAATATATTGAAAAGAGCCAACCTTTTAATCAAGATTGGCTCCTATTTTCTATGGGGCTAATAAGTCCTCATCACTCGCATAATCTTTGTTCTTAATCTTTTTAAAGAGTTCAACTAACTTAAATACTGTTAATTGTTTTTTCTCCTCTCCTTTTACATCAAGAATAATATTACCCTCATCCATC
>SABI01000175.1 GCA_009929055.1 Spirochaetia bacterium
TTCTTTCGAAAAATGCTTTACACACCACATTAGTGGTATAGAACTTGATGTACACCTTATAAAGAGTGGCCATATAGTTGTAATACATGATCATAATCTACTACGTCTTGCACACAAAGATGTAATTGTAGAAGATCTTACCTATGATGAATTAAAACATTTTATCATAGGTGTGAGCGAAGAAGAGAGAGAGGAGAAAGAGCATATTCCTCTCCTAGAAGAAGTTCTTTCTACCTACAAAGATCACTTCTATTATGATATTGAACTGAAAGTAACAAATTTTGGTCAACAAGGGATCGTAGGAAAACTCATTGACCTTATCGATCTATACAATCTTAAAGAAAAGGTGATTGTCTCTTCATTTAACCCCTTTATTATAAGAAGGTGGAATAAAGAGACACATAAAGCTACACATTCAGGAATTATCTATAGCGAACATAGTGATGTACCAAAATTTCTCCATAAAGGACAAGGAAGGTTTGTTGCTCGTCCTTCTATTATAAAGCCACACCACCAATTACTCACAAAAGAATTAGTAGAAAGGTATCATAATCATAATTACGACGTAGTTACATGGACGGTTAATAAAGAAGAAGAAATTTTACATGCTCTTAATAGCAATGTTGATGGAATAATTAGTGATGATCCTCTTAAGGTTCTAGATATAATAAACGATGTAAAAGGGAATAGCTAATAGTTCCGAATTGGGAAAAAGCTTGTTTTGTTGCCTCTTCAATTGAATCCCCCATGCCAACAGCCTTTACTTGGTCCGTACTTTTATCACTTTCAACGCTCGGCAATTCATATAATGATATTTCACCTAGTACAGTAACAGCATACCCATCTCGAACCTGAGTGATTGTAGTAATCCCACTCTTTCCAAAAATCAATGGCCCATTTTTATAGGTAGTTATGAGAGTATTAAAAAATTCTTCATCATCCTCTAAAGAAATATCTATAGGTTCAGTTTTTATCCCTCTTTTTTGTAAAGAGGCACTTAAAACATCTTCTGTATATGAAGATTCTAGGAGTTCTCCCTTTAATGAATACTCTCCGATACTAAGAAGTACCCGAGGCTGTGTGATGGAGGTCGGTCGATTATAAGGGACTTTTATTGTCGAATTTATCACAAATTCATTCAATCTTGCCTTCTCTAAATCATCCAAATATTCAAGATATGGAGAGAATGGAGAGATGTCGAGTTGTATACTCAGTTCACCACGGGTGAGCATAGAAGGATTTGTGTTAACAAAGGAAGCTTTTCCGTCACTATCTGTAAAAATCGTTTTAGTATCTATGTATACCTCTTGTCGAGCATTTTCTGCAATAAATGAGACTTGAAGGGGAACTTGTACGATCTTTGTTGATAAAGATCTCGTCCCTCGTTTTGCTTGAAACAGAAAAGAGGTTGAAGTTGACTCTTGGGAAAGATAATTAATAGTCATCTTTTCAATAACAGTAAAAAACCTTTTAACTGCATCTTTATAGAATTGGAGTCCGGTTTCATTAATAATTGAACTTGCTAATTCTGCAATTTCTAGATATTTAATAGCAGAATCAACATCTTGGTCTTTCCTTAACAATGAGGAAGCTTCATTTTGCAACTCTTTAATCTTATTAGTTTTCTCTTCTATTTCTACTAATAGTTCACTCCTATCATTATCAATAAGGGCCTTCTCAGCAACAGCGAGGTGGTGAATTACTTGACTAGAATCTCCCTCTTTAATAAACACTCTCGTAATTTTGAGTTGATAGCGTTCAATACTCTCTCTTTCAGAGAGTTCAGTAATAAATTCTTTACTCACATCTTTTCCAATATAGCGAGAAATTTGTTGGAGTATTGATTCATAAGATTTTAACTCTGCAAGGGCTTTACTTGGAGCTTCTCCTGTTCCTACAAAAGCAATTTGATCTCTATTTACACTAGGTTCATATACCCATATAGGTTTATCTTCTAAAGAAGATCGAATTAATGATTCAATAGAAGAACAACTACTTAAAGAGAAACAAAGAAGTAATAAAAACATATAATAGCCAATTTTTTTTGTCATTATTTCACTATACTACCACAAAAGGGAGAATTGCATCACGATTTTATAATGAGTATTCTCACTATCTACAGCAGAAGCATCTTCTGCTTTCATAATTACTGTATGGTTTAGAGCTCCTCCCATTGAAAAAGCGAAGGAACTATTAAAAAAGTATTGAATGAGAAGACTTGTTGTACTTTGAAACATGAACTGGACTTTTTGATTGAGGTGCATTCCAAACCCAATTTTACTTTGAGCTATTAAAGAGAGGTGTGTATACCACTTATAAGAATTGGAGGGAGAGAAGAACAGACTCATTGGAAGAATTCCATTAAACCCTCCTTGTATTATAATAGATGTGGCTGAATCACTAAAAGAATAAGACCCCTTTACACCAAAATCAGCCGTTATCGCCCCCCTATAACTAAATAATTCGAACATTACCCCGATGCCTATTTCGTCTAAATTAAAAGGAAGGAGAAATGAAATCTTATGGGTAGGCCCTTGCTCAAGCTTCATATATTCAACAAAGCCTTCTTTTGCCCATAGGGGTCTAAGATAGATAAATTCATCATCTTCTCGATCGACGAGAATGAGAGAATTCACTTGGTTAGTGTTATCTTTTGTTACTAATAATTTCCCTACTATCTTCTCATTGTCCCCTTTTTTTGCACTCAAGGGAGCGTTGTTCGAGGTATATAATCGGTAAGGGTCACTATCTAAAGAAAAAAGAGCACTCATTACTGACGGGACAATCTTTTTGAAATTAATAAAAAACTCTCTTTCAATAGATTCTTTATTTTCTACTAGATAAGAGAGACTTCTTTTCTCAATACTACTATTGTGAGTAAACAAAAGATTACTTTGAACTAAGACTTCTGGAGAAAAAAGCTCTTCATCTATCTCTACATCAACAATTTCTACCCCTAATTCTCCCTCACCCACTCCAATCATACCAGCATTTTGTTTGAGGATAATAAGGGACTCATCTTCTAATGATGTTATTGAAATATTCGCCTCTTTTGCATAGAGAGGAGATGAAAAGAGTATGATGAAGAGGAAAAGAAGGGTACTACATCGCCTAATAATTATTTTACCCAATAGTGTACAATCTCCTCAACTAATCGAGCTGCATCTACTGCCTGAGAAATACTGAGCCACTCATAACGAGAGTGGATATTGTGACCACCTGTGAAAATGTTTGGTGTGGGAATCCCAAGGGAAGTAAGGCGGGAGCCATCTGTCCCCCCCCTAATAATTTTCTCTTCCAATGGAAGATGAATAATCTTAGCTGAGGCAAATATTGACTCCATCACCTCAGGTTGCTCTTTAATTTTATCGGCCATATTTGCATAAGAGAAATGACTGCTAAGAGTTACTTTGCCACCAGGAAAAAGTTTTTCAACTGTTTGTCCAACACTTTTTAAGGTCTCAATTCTTTCATTAAGGCGATTAATATCGAAATCTCGTACATAATAGAGTAATGAGGTATGAACGATGGTTCCTTTAATATCATCAACACTATAATACCCATATCGCCCATCTGTAGCTTCAGGACTCTCACTTCGAGGAATTGCATTCATGAAAGTAGCTGCCATTGAAACACTATTTACTAATCTTCCTCTTGCTGCTCCTAAGTGGTAAGGAACTCCAGTAAATTCTACTTTTACACTAGCTGCGTTGAAACACTCACCCTCAATTTCACCACCACCATTACCATCGATTGTATAACACACTTTGGCTTTGATAAGGGAAAGATCAAAAGCATCCATTCCTCCACCTGTCTCTTCATCACTTGTAAAGATGAGTTCTACTATGCCATGTTTTACTTCATCATGACTCATGAGATATTCAGCGAGACTCATGATTATGGCAACACCAGATTTATCATCAGCTCCTAATAGAGTAGTTCCATCAGTAACGACAATAGTGGAACCAACCTGGTGAGTAAGATCACTATTATGTGATGGGTCTAACACGTATTGATCATTTAAAATAATAACACCACCATCGTAATCGGTAACTACTCTAGGCTTCACATCATTGCCCCATACATCATCAGCTGTATCAACGTGGGCCATAAATCCTATAGGGGTAACTTCTTTATCAACATTAGAAGGAATTCTCGCTACAACATATCCTTTATGATCAAAGGTGACGTCACTAATTCCAAGTTCTTTTACTTCTTTGGCTAACATTTCTAATAATTCGAGTTGCCCATCGGTTGTAGGTCTTTTATCACTAACATGTGGATCGCTCATTGTATTTACTACTGCGTATCGTAAAAATCGTTTTAAAATTGTTTCATGATAAGGAAAATTTGACATATATAGGTGCTCCTTGTATTTGCTTTTCCTATTATTTCATAATCGACAGCAGACAACAAGGGGATAAATGAATTTGAGCCTCTAATTATGATAAGAGGCTCAAAAGATAAAAATAGTAATTCTTACTTAAGCATTAAAATTATATTTTTTCAACATCGGTTTTACTAAATCTAATACTTGGTAAATTGAGAAAACAATGAGAACAAGCCCTGTTACGACCGGTCCATTATTCATGGTTTTACCTACACTAATCATCGAAGTAGCTAAGGCGAAAGCTGTTGATGGGTCAGTAGTAACATCCATTATCCACTCTTGAAATGATTCACTCATATTGTCCCCATATTGATAATATCGATAAATAGACAATACTGTTGTAGCGACAACTCCAGCTGCAATAGCTATAGCAGCAGCAGCTGTTACTTTACCCCAGAAGATTACTTTTGGTATAAAAGTGTAGACAATTCCAGCTACCATCAATACGATAGTTTTTGTTAACAATTTTTGCAAATCCCTTAAAAAAGGTTCCCTTTGACTCATTGGAAGTGCCCTTGATTGAGCCTCTCCAAAAGCTAGAGTTCTCGCCTCCACTTCTACTATCTGCTTCTCTAGATTCGTCATCTCCTCTTCACTAATAAGGTTTTCAGCTAAAGAGAGAAGTGTCGATGAATCTTCTCCGCTAAACAGGGCGTGTGAAAATTTAAGGTAATCTTCCCCGTTCTCTTCAGCAAGCATTCCGTTCACAACCTGAGTACCATTACTTTCTCCATTACGACTCATTCGTCCCTCGAGATTCCCTTCATGCTCATCTATAATGGGTTTAATAATATCCCATTGCTCATCTATTATTGATGCAACAGGCTCTATTAAGTCCTTACTATCAAATGATGGGTTTGGATGTGAGTCCCATGCGACTGTACACCCTATTATTGATACGATGAGGTACA
>SABI01000831.1 GCA_009929055.1 Spirochaetia bacterium
TGAGGCTTATTTGGCAATTGTGGATATGGGAGCTATTGCAGTTCCTCTTTTGCCTGAGTTTACTCCAGAGGAGATTACAACTTGTATTAATCACTCCGACAGTAAGCTTGTTTTTGTATCGAAACGTTATGAGGATAAAATCATCCTTAAGGATTTAAAGAATATTGAAACAGTTGTTTCTTTAGAAGACAACTCAATTCTTTTCTCAAAAGAAATAAATAATAAGGGAGTAAAGACCATCCCTTCTCCAGAGGATTTGGCAGTAATTATCTATACATCAGGGACAACAGGTTATAGCAAGGGAGTGATGCTAACGCATAGCAATCTTGCAGCTCAATTAGTTCAGGTGCATCATATTCATACCTTACATGAGGATGATGTTTACCTAAGTCTTCTCCCCCTTTCACATACCCTTGAGAACTCACTTTGTTTATTAACTGCTCTTATGCATGGCTCTACGGTTTATTTTCATAATAAACTCCCAGTTGCCAAGACCTTTATGGAAAGCGTTAAGATAGTTCGCCCAACAACAATGCTCTCTGTTCCTCTATTAATTGAAAAGGCATATAAAACTGTTATTAAACCAGAATTGGAAAAGACAGCTCTTAGAAGAATAATGCTTACAAGCTATGTGTTTAAGAGGATAATGTATCGCAAGGCTGCGAAAAAGCTTTATGAAGCCTTTGGAGGAAGACTAAGGTTTTTCGGAATAGGCGGAGCAAAGCTTGACGGAGAAACAGAATTATTCTTAAGATTAGGAAGACATTTCCCTTATGCAATTGGTTATGGACTTACCGAAACAGCACCCTTGATAATTGGAGCTAATCCAAAGCAGGTTTCTTGGCAGACAATAGGCTATCCTTTAGTAGATGTAGATATTAGATTAGGAGATATAAACCCACAAACCATGGAGGGAGAAATTCAGGTTAAGGGTCCTAATGTGATGAAGGGCTATTATAAGGAAGAAGAATTAACAGCAATGGCATTCACTCCTGATGGA
>SABI01000176.1 GCA_009929055.1 Spirochaetia bacterium
GGATTATGCGGTGGCTCCCTTCTCGTGCCCATGACAACGGAATGTTCCTCATCTTTAGTAATGGAGTAGGAAGAGACGATAATGAAGTGCGTACCGGTAATGCGATGATTTTAGATCCCTATGGGGAAACTCTCGCCGAATCAAAGGCCGTAGAGAATGATATGGTTATTGCTGAACTAGATCCAACCTTACTTACTGCCAGCAATGGAAAGCGATGGATGAAAACACGGAGACCTGAACTCTATAGTATGCTTGCCACAAGAGTCGGAAACGAGCAGGATACGAGGACAGTTCGCTTTTCCTATGAGTCCACTCAAGAGTAATGCCCCTCTAGGGGATAAATCTGTAGATTCTTCACCAGGTTGTATTCGTTTGCTCGCTTCTCAATAAGCTGTTGGAAAGGTGTAGAGGTGAGGTTTATCTGTGATGCGAAAAGTCTCTAACATAGAATGTATGACCCCCATAAGTTGAGGGTATGATGAGCTTCTCATCTACCAAACTTGTAACTATAGAATAATCATCTCCATTTCGTTGTAGAAGTTCCTTCACAGCATCATCACGCATTGGATGAACTGCGGTAATGCTCAAGAGATCTTTTCGTGAATCACCTGAATTACTAAATTCATTTCCTTCATACCCAATTAAGTACTCTACTTTCTCCACGTAAGGAGAATATATTGCATAGGCCCTTGTAAGAGACTCTTCACTTGCAGGCATTACTGAACTTATTGCAGGAGGTCTTGTAGGAATAGATAGATATGCCCTATTAGGAGAGAGAGTTGATAAACTTCGCCATACGCTCTAACTCTTCGCTACTGGTATTCACCCCTTCTACTAACATTGACTCGGTCATGAGTAGATGAGTTGGCCTTTCTTTATATTGTGAAGCGAAGTGCAATAGCCCTGATTTAATTACTTCAAGATCTAAATCTTTATGTGGTCTGTCTATCCTTTTCCAGATATCTAAAGAAATAGCATCTACCTTTACAGAAACCCAATCTGCTTCAAGTAGTGCCTCTCTTACCTCTTGTCTTCCTACTAACGTGCCGTTAGTAATTACTGCAACAGGGATGAGAAACTCTTTGAGTCGAAGAATTAACTCTTTTAGGTTTTTATCGAGCGTTGGCTCTCCATCGGGAACTATTGTGAGGTAATCTACCCTCTTTCCCTCCCTTTTCACCTCTTCTAGTCTTTGCTTTACTGCTTCACTAAGCTCTTTAGGGGATAAGAATTCCCTTATCTGTGTACTCATGTGTAAGGCATTGCCTAACTGACAATAGATACATGCATAGGTGCAGTGCTTAGGGGGAATTGTATTTATCCCCAAACTTTGACCAAGTCTTCTTGAAGGGACAGGTCCAAATATTTCTAACATATATTATCTCCCTCATTAAGAAAAAGGGAGCACTCTGCTCCCTTATAAAGATGAAATGTGATGCTTAAGTTAGCTTCTCATGTTCTTTACGATGACTTCAGCCGCTTTTATTAAAGGGTAGCCTGCTGGGGAGCCGGTGAGTAAGGGTTGTGTTCCAATTTGCATAGTAAGAAGAGCTTTTACTGTAACCCTATTTTGAATTAAAAACCCTATGGCGTTAGTTAATTCTCCAGTGCTATAGCCCCCATATACTTCACCACCGAGAATCATTCCACAATCGGCGGCTACAATAAGTTTGACTGTTTGTTTGTGTGAGTGGTTTAATGTCCCTGGATGGGTATCCATACCGGTAAAACTTCCACTCATGATGGCAAAATCTTCTTGAATTGCCCTTACTTCAGTAATGCCAGCAGTTCCAAAGGCATGTTCTCCAATTGCTGTTGAATAAATAGCTATTGTTCCAGTAAAAGGTTTACAAGGACTTAAGGTAAACAAATTCATCCCAGCGGTTCTCGCTTCAGCACAGCCAGTAGAAGCTAACATGGTACGGTCAATCTTACGAGTAACAAAATCACGTTTTTCAGCACAATCTCCTACCGCAACAATATCGTTAGAGCAGGGGAGGACTCTCATATATTCACATGTTCTAATGAACCCAAATTCATTCAATTCAATTCCTGCTTTTGCAGCAATAGCAGTATTAGGGGCGTAGCCCATAGAAAGGATAACAGCATCAGCCTCAATTTTATTCCCATTAGAAAGAATAATACCAGAGACTTTTCCATCCTTTCCTTGAATTTCTGAAACACCAGAACCTGTAATAACATTCACTCCCCGTTCAATGAGATGTTCTTGGGCAATCTTTCCAAATTCTTCATCAAATGCTTTACTGAGAATTGTCTTCTCAATTTCAACCAACGTAACTTCGAAATCTTTTTTGTTTAACTCGTCTGATACTTCTACTCCAATAAAGCCAGCACCGATGACAACTATTTTCTTTGCATCTTCAATTTTTTTTACCATATCATCGAGATATACCTTATTCTTTGGAATGGTAAAGACGTTTTCAAGTTCAGCTCCTTTGAGCCATTTCGGTCGGGTAGGAATCGACCCTAGAGCTAAAATTAATTTATTATAGACAAATACTTCCCCTTCTTTGGTATGACAAGTATGGTCTTCTACTTTGATATCAATGAGCTCATCAATTACAATTTCAACTCCTGCACTAGAGAGGAGTTTGTCGGGGAGAATATTTTTATCGCTATCACTTAAGGTGCCAAAAATATAGGGAATACCACATGGTATAAGAACCTTCTCTTCTTTTCTAATCAAAACAACTTCCTTTTGTGGATATGTTGATTTTGTCGTAATAGCTGCCTGTAACCCTGAAGCTCCACCGCCTACTACTAATACGTCAATTTTTCTCATGACTTTTTTCTCCCTTATATATGTTTAAAATGCTATCTCTTTATTTGGATGTTTTTCATTGCACAATGTGCAGGTCGTTTGTCTTCTCGTCTGACATTCTCCAATTCCAGTTTGTTCTACTTCACTAAAGGCTAATAAAAGAGTTGCTAGGCTTCTTAGTGCCTCTTTTTCCACTTGATAGTGGACGAAGTATCCCCTCTTTGTACCTAGAACAATGCCTACTTGTTTGAGAACCTTCAGATGTTGTGATACAGCAGCTTCAGAAATCTTGAGTGTTCGAGCAAGTCCTCCTACACAATACTGGCGTAGGAGTAACATCTGTACGATGGTGAGTCGGCTTTGGTCTGACAATGCTTTCATTATTTCATGTAACTGTGGAATAATTTTACCTCACTCATATAAAAAAGGGTATCTAATTAAGTCTTTACTTAATCAAACTATCATAAAGATCTTCTCATTACAAGATTAAGTATGATGAAAAAGGAAGAAAAACAAAGATGAGTCTTGAAGAAAAGGGGGAGGGACTGGTGTTATTATTGATGAAAGGATGTAGATGTGGATGGATAAGAGTTTCTTTAAAGCTTCACTAGTTTCAGATTAATAGTTCAAATGGTGAAGAAATTAATCACATGTGGACATTGGTGTGTTATGATATAAACTCTCATATCTTGATAAAGAAAATAGTTCTATTGAGTTTTCTGTATATTAGCAAGGCCACAATGGTAAGGAATAGTGAAAGGGCACATGATAAAAATAGCAATTTGTGATGATGATAAAGACGAACTCGAGAGAGTACATAATAATTGTTTAGTTTACTTTGGTAGAATGCCTCACAAAGAGGTCAAAATTACTACTTTTGACAAAGGAAATACATTAATAGAATCTCTTGATAGTAACAAAGGATTCGATCTCCTATTCTTAGATATCTACATGAGTCCTCTTTCTGGGCTCGATGTAGCAAAGGTTATAAGAGAGAGAGGTGATGAGAGCGAAATAATATTTCTCACCTCATCACGAGCCCATGCAATAGAGGCCTTCACACTAAATGCCACCCATTATCTTGTGAAACCGTATACTAAAGAGCAGTTTGATAGTGCTTTATCAAAAGCATTCAAACAGCTTGAAAAGAAGAAAGTAGATTATATTACGTTAAAATCTACCAGTGGACTTCATAAAATTTTGTTTAATGAATTGGTCTACTCAGAAACAGAAAAACATATACAACATATCCATTTGGTAAATGGGTCGGTATTGAAGGTTCGTATAACAAGTATCGCACTATTTGAGCTACTGAACAATGATAGAAGATTCTACAAATGTGGTAGTACCTACATTCTAAATATGGGGAAAATTAAAGAAATAACAGCCAAAACAATAGTTCTTGATACGAAAGAAGTGCTCATTATGCAACGGCGGCACTATAAGACTCTTATGGATACTTATACTCGCTATTCTTTAGAGAGGGATTAATGAAGTATCTTTCAGTTGTTGCTGTTCCCTTAATTACACTCATAATTGCACAAATAATTGTCTTTGATTTATCACGATTTCGTTTCTCTAGGAAAAAACTATCAATTATTATTTTGATTGAGTTTGGACTCTTATTACTTCTTAATGGGACAATTCTCATTATTGCTGGCCTTGATGCCTACGCTCGGTTTTATGTGTTTGCTATTGTAATTCCAGCTTTTGGGGTATTTTTTTACACCTCTAAACGACGAGACGCAAGAGATATTTTTACCATAATAATTACTATTTACTTTAGTAATCTCATCTCAATTCCAGCAATGTGGATCTCTCAATCTTTTTCTAATATGTATCTCTTTTATAATGTTGCTCGAATAGTAATATTTGCGTTACTCTTCTTCTTTATTCACACTTTTTTTCGTAAAGCGTATCTTGCATTACAAGATGAAGTTGATAAAGGCTGGGTTATTTTTTCTATCCTACCGGTTTTAGGTTCTGCATTACTTTATTATCAATTTATGCGCTACAGCCAAAATGGAAATTTTCCAGCATAATTTTCTATCAGAATACCTATAAACCTCTCAAGTGATCCAACTAATGCCCTGTGCAACATCACGGGACGCTGTTTTCTTCCGTCACAATCTATATAATTAGCATCAAATCGTTCAGGCAAAACAAAGTCAACCTGCAATGTTCCGCACTGCCAATCTCTACCAAGGCAATCTTTCAAAACAAACTCCAACTTCGGACCATAAAATGCCCCCTCACCTTTGTTAATGGTGTATTGAAGTCCAGATGCATCTGCTGCATCAATTAATGATTTTTCAGCTATGTCCCAAACCTCATCAGAACCAGCTCTTTTAGATGGCCTGTCTGAAAACTTTACAGCAATATCAGTGAATCCAAATGCAGCATATATCTCCTTAAGAGCAACACAAATATTCTGTGTCTCAGAAATTATTTGCTCCCGAGTGCAAAAAACATGCCCATCATCC
>SABI01000177.1 GCA_009929055.1 Spirochaetia bacterium
GCCACACACTTACTTCGGTAGGTGTGTTTTTTTTGGTTTAGCCTGCATGAATAATAACTAGACGATGAAAGTTCGTTACAGGTAGCAAACGAAAGTATCTGTTAGCTAGAGACAAGAGCGTAATCGTGAGGTTGGGTTTGAAGGAAGTCCGAGGCAAATCTCCGAACCGAAGAACAGTTTTCCCTATAAGGCTATATTAGTGGGTGATTTCCCACAATGTGACGAAGTTAAGACTAGAGCTTATAGAGTATATGTGACGGCTACACAGAGAATGAGTTAACTTTCTTAGTACCGCAAATATTTACAGAGCTTCTTTTTTTCAAGAGCCAGAGATGAAAAATATTTTATGAGATGAAGATATCGAGATATTTAACAGAGTTCAAATAGAATATGTTGTAATGACAAATAGCAGGAACTAGAAGTAATGAAGACAATCAGCTTTAGAGAAACAGTTATCTCTCATTTAGGTGAATATAAGAAGAATGTAATGGGTATTCCAGAGAAAGGAGAATACAACTATAAAGGAATAATCAAATATTATGACCACATTCTTCCAAAAGAATCGTTTAAGGAAAACATCTTGCCCCAATACAGAGAACCCTTTTGGAAATCTTGTTCAATAAAGAGGCATCGTTGTTTTAATCACCTCAATTCATCCCAAGCCCTTTGTTTTAATTTCTTATATCCACTAATCCAAGAGAATCGACTTGATGAAATAGGAAACCTCTTGAATATTCCCTTGGGAAAAAATTGTACTAGCCAGTTTGAATTCCCTTCTGATATCGAAGGATCATTTAAACAAACTCTAAAAACGAACTTTGACTTCTATATATCTAGTAAGGATTCAAATATCTATTTTGAAATCAAATATACAGAGACGGATTTTGGGAGAGCAAAATCAGATACCAATCACATAGAGAAATTTTACCAAGTGTATAAACCTCTTCTCGACAACAATCCATATATTAGAAAAGAATGTAAAACCCAAGACTTTTTTCTCAAGAATTACCAGATTATGAGGAACATTGTTCATATTAGTGAAGGTAATTTTGTCATCTTTCTAGTTCCGGAGCAAAATAAGAATATCTATAAGCAAGCAAAGGCCGTAGCTGAAAAGATACTAACAGATAGAGAGAGTCCATTATTCCGTGTAGCATTATTAGAAGAATGGGCAAAGGAATTAACTAACATAGCAGGCTCTAATCTCCAATCTTATTACACAGGATTTCAAGAAAAATATTTTCCTAAACATATTCCATTAGCTCAAGAGTGAGAAATTAATCATTCCTTGAAAATAACCTCAATCCTTCCTATCCATCTCGAATTAAATGTTCTTAACAGTAGCTACTGAAGATTATGCCGTTATGGTTTTTAATTCCAGGTTGTCAGGATGAAACAATCCGTCTGTTGCTGTAGAAGGCCGTCCCTTGCAAAGAGGTAGAGAGTAGTGTAGATGAGATGGAAATTGTTTAAATTCTATCCTGATGGCTTTCCATAATTGCATCCATTAAAGATAAAGAGTGTTTTATTACATCACTATTTCCTCTTATGGTCTTGGCCAAAGATTAATATCAATGTTGTTAGAAGAATAATGTTCCTCTTTAAGCTCGTAGGTTTGTTGAAGCTTTGATGGTTTGTAGTCTCTAATATTCTTTATGCTATTTGTTGGTGTCACAAGTTGGTGTTAAACCTAAAGCATAAATTGTTAAAAAAATTTTTATAGAGTTGAAAAAGTCTAATAAAAGCATTATTTCTAGCCCCTTTATTGTACTTGTCATACCGACCCCATGGGTGAAATATAAATAGATGTACCTTATTGTTCACTCTGAAACTAATCAGAGGAGGAATGAGATGAGATCTTTTGAAGAGAAAGAGTACACAGCTGAAGAAAGAAAAGAGCTAATCAGGTCTTTTAAAACAAGTGATGAGAGTTTAGATTGTTTTTGTGAGCGAAATGGAATAAGTGTTCCTAGCTTCATATGCTGGATGCACAAGAAGAAAAGTAAGAAGAAAGAGATAAAAGATAAGAAACCTGAGGCTATGACTGGATTATCTTTTGTGAAATTACCAGTAACGATACCTGCCACTTACTGTTCAGTAGAACCAGTAAAATATACTCCCTCAATACCAATTACTCTAAGAACAGGACAATGGAGTATTGAATTATATGAAGGGTTTTCATCTATAGCTCTTAGTCAAATAGTAAAAGTGTTGGAGGCATAGCATGGAATTTAAGATACATGCATGCTTTATTCGACCTGGTTACACAGATATGAGACGTGGTATGAATGGTCTCATGAATACCGTGGTTGGAGAAATGGACTTGCCACTAAATACAGGAGATCTCTACATTTTTTGTGGAAAGAATAAGAGTTCCTTGAAAATGCTTTATTGGGCAAAAGATTCATTTTGGCTTTTTCAAAAAGTGTTACATGACACAAATTTTTCATGGCCAATGAGTGAGTTGGATGCATTATTAATCAGCGAGAAAGAGCTAGAAATGCTTCTTGATGGTATAGATTTTTGGCGTTCACATCCTGTAATAAGGGCAGAAAAAAGGCTCAGAAAGTTGGGTTAAACCAGTAAAATAAATCAACTAATTTGTTGTAATATATATACTAAACATTTCATTTGTGCTATACTTCTTCGTATGAAAGAACACCAATTAATGGCACAAATGGCAGAAGAAATGGCTCGAATAAAGAAAGAGAACGAACTCCTTAAAGAAGCTTTGAAGAAAAGTCATGAGACCATTAAAAGTCTTTCTGCACGGTTAGATATACTTGATCAAAGAGCTGCAGCAAAAGCTCATAGAACATTTACTAGTGGAAGTGAACGATTAAAAAAGGATTCAGATATTGTTGAACCTGAAACACCAATCGTGCAAGATACTCAACTAAATGAAGCCGAAACAGAACTATATAACGTAGAACCTATAGAAAAAAAGGTGAGAAAAAAGGGATGTGGAAGAAGTACGCTCGATCCATCAATTCCTCGAGAAGAAATTATTCTCTCTCCAGAAGCATATGAACTTGTTTGCTCTCATTGTGAGAAAGATCTTAAGAAAATAGGTGAAGATACTGTCGAGATTCTTGAATATGTTCCAGGGTCATTAAAAGTCATTCGTTATGTTCGAGCATCTTATGCATGTTCTTCATGTAAATCTGCTGGTGTTATTCAAGCTCCTATTCCTCAAGATCGAATTATTAAAGGTGGTATGGTAGGTAATGGACTTGTTGCAGCGTCTCTTTCTGATAAATTCATTTACCATCTTCCTTATGCTCGTCAAAGTATCCGTTTCGCTAATATTGGCTTTGAAGTAAGTCGCCAAAACCTTTCTCGCTGGCAGATTACTGTTTCAGAGCTTCTAAGTCCAATAGTACAATCTATTGAAGAATACATTCTTTCAAAGGAAGTCATCCACCTCGATGAAACGACTTTGCAAGTTCTTGGAGAAGAAGGAAGAGCTAATACTAGCAATTCATATATTTGGTTGAGAGTTTATGATGGGCCTGAACCAGGAGCTGTCAGTTACCGCTACTTTCCAACAAGAGCAAAAAGTGCTGCTATAGAATTACTTGAAGACTATGAAGGAACGATCCAATCCGATGCATATGGGGCGTATAAATCGGTAGTAAAACAAAAAGATGGATCAATTAAACAGGCATTCTGTCTAGCCCACTGTCGCAGGAAATTTTATGACATATATGTTGGTAGTGGTGGAAAGAAGAAAAAGAAAAAAGCTCCTCCCTCATCAGTAAGAACAATTTCTCAAACAATACTTCAAGATATTGCAAAAATATTTCACCTAGAGTCTACATTACGGGAAAAACTCTATACTCAAAAAATTTCAGAAGATGAGTTTATTGCAACAAGGATAAAACTAGCTCAACCGCTATTTACTCAATTAAAAGAGCATTTAGACTCATATAAAAAAACAACGCAATCTAAAACTCCTCTTTTTGGAGCAATACAATACACACTAAACCAATGGGATGGGCTACAAGTTTACCTTCAAACTCCTCTATTAACGCCAGACAATTCGAGTGCTGAAAGATCGGTGAAACCCGTAGCTCTTGGAAAACGTAACTGGAATTTTAGTGGAAGTCCTGCTGGTGCAAAAAGCTCATGCGATATGTATACGATACTACAAACAGCTGCTATAAATAAATTAGACCCTGGTGCATATTTGCAGTTTGTTCTTGATGCTGCCTCTCCTCTCGTTGAAATGCCATATAATAAAGAGCAATGGGATAAACTCCTTCCTTGGAACATCGATCCAGCAACTCTTAAATGGCAAGATCGTATTAAAGAATAACTAATCTCACTTCTCAGGACAGACTTTAACCAACCTCATCTTTCTTTTCTACCATGGGGTTGGTTTGACAAGTACGTTGGATGTGTTCCACTATCTTTTGTTGGAACAAGTACTGAAGAAGTAATGGCTGCTCGTCAAACAGAACCCACACCAGAACCTGAGAAACCTAAGGAAACAGTTGCCCCTCAAGTTGAATATATAATTGGTGAGAAAGGTCCCTCTGATGGATTTATCTTCTATGATAAAGGAACATTTTCTGATGGATGGCGTTATATGGAATTGGCTCCGGAAAAAACAGAAGCAGGTTATATGGAATGGGGTGGTAGTGGCATTGAAATAAAAGGCACCTCAGCAGATATTGGCAAAGGGTATGAAAACACTAAGCTCATTGTCTCTATACTAGGTAATGAAGAGCCAAAGAAAGGTGGTCCTTATCCTGCTCTAGTCTGTGATCAGTTAGTGCACAATGGTGTAGATGATTGGTTCTTACCTTCTAGTGGTGAGTTAGCTCTTATCTATGAGAATTTAATAACAACAGGGATTGGTGACTTCACAAAAGATCAATATGGATATCACTCTTTCTGGTCTAGCACTGTTGATACATCGGGAAATAATTATAAAGGCTTAGCTTTTATGATAAGTGGTAATGGTGATATGAGTGGTGCAAATAGATTATTCCCTGGTTCGTACGTGAGGGCAGCGAGAAGATTTTAACTCATAGTTGCCAGTAGAATATAATTACAGGACCAACCTCATAAAATTCTATACTAAACCTTCTTTAAGGTATTCTCATTGACACAGATTTTATAGAGAGCCCAAAAAAACCACCAGAACTTCTGGTGGTTTATAATAGCAGGGACAGGACTCGAACCTGCGACCTCCGGGTTATGAGCCCGACGAGCTGCCAACTGCTCTACCCTGCGTCGACAAGAACATACTATAG
>SABI01000178.1 GCA_009929055.1 Spirochaetia bacterium
GCTTATCCGTCTTCGCCAAGGGTATTATACATTTCCAGCTCTAAAGCAACATGGCGATGCCCCTTTTTATTTTGCCAATAAAATATATGCACCCTCGTACATCAGCTTAGAATCAGCACTATCATTCTATGGAATGATTCCAGAGGGAGTAGTCAATATTACCAGTGTAACCTCGAGAAAGACTAAAACCTTTCAAAATTCATTTGGCACTTTCGTCTATCGATCGATAAAACCAGAATTAATGTTTGGCTATTCAATAGAACAATCGGCTCTTTCCAAAAACTGGCATATGTTGCTCGCTTCCCCTGAAAAAGCCCTTCTTGATTTTTTATACATGAATCCACAATACGATTCAATAGAGGATATACGAGAACTACGATTAGATATCGACTTCATGCAAGAACAGCTCAATGCTGAGCGACTTGAAGAATACCTCGTGAGATTTAAATCACACATATTGGAAACAAGAGTGTTACGTCTATTAGGAGTGTATCTATGATTACAGTCGATGCTATCAAGAATTTCTTCCCATCAAATATGATTGGGAATATTGGATTTGGGAGCCTCATGCTTAAAGAATATATCCAATGTCAAATATTGGAATACCTATCAAACTCTGCATACATCTCAAAATTATCTTTCATTGGTGGAACAAATCTAAGGCTCATCAAGCATATCGATAGATTCTCCGAGAATATAGATTTTGATTGCAAAGAGATGTCAAAAGGAGAATTTCTTTTAATGACCGATGATGTTATTAGGTATCTCTCCAATTTGGGGTATGATGTTAAACCTAAGGAGAGGGAACATGATCAGCTCATAGCGTTTAGAAGAAGCATCTATTTCAATGAGTTATTATTTTCTCTACAAATGAGTGGTTATAGGAACGCTAGATTTCTCATAAAGATTGAAATGCAAGATCAACTCATCCCTTACAAAACAGTCCCCTCATTCGTACAAAGTTGCGGATTCTATTTCCCATTGCCAACGCCTCCTGATGATGTGCTCTGTTCAATGAAGCTTTCTGCTGTTTTAGGGCGGGGCAAAGGTCGAGACTTCTATGACTCAATGTTCCTATTGAGCCAGACTAAGCCCAACTACGAATTTCTCTCGATTAGGCATGGAATTCACGATGGAAAGGAATTAAAGAGTGCATTGGCTTCTCGTCTAGAGGAAGTAGATCTCACGAAAAAGCAAAAGGATGTACAACATCTCCTCTTTAATAGCGAAAGAAGTCATATGATAACCAATTTTGGTTCATTTGTAAAAAGCTTAAGTTTATAGGAGCTATTCTGAAAATTATAACAAAACTAAATTTCGAATTTCTTTTAAAGATACATGGTATTCACAGTGAGAATGAATTAAAGAGTGCACTTGATTCTCATCTAAAGGAGGTAGATCTCACGAAAAAACAAAAGAAGTACATCATTGCCCTTTAATAGAGAGAGAAGCAATAGTGTAATTAACTTTGGATAGAGTTTACAGATGCAGAGGGCCTTCCTTGGAAGGAAGACCCTTTAGTAATCGATTTTGCTGTTAGCCTACTAATATTTTCATATCTTCTTCAACTGTAGATATTCCTGCAATACCGAAATTCTCTACCAAGACGTTTACAACGTTAGGAGAGAGGAAAGCAGGGAGAGTTGGTCCTAGGTGAATATTCTTCACTCCAAGATATAATAAAGCTAATAGGACAATAACAGCCTTTTGCTCGTACCATGCAATATTGTAAGAGATAGGGAGGTCGTTGATGTCTTCTAGTTCAAAGACTTCCTTGAGTTTTAATGCTATGAGAGCGAGTGAGTAGGAGTCGTTGCATTGCCCCGCATCGAGGATACGAGGGATGCCACCAATATCACCAAGGTTGAGTTTAATGTACTTATACTTTGCACAGCCAGCTGTAAGGATAATAGTATTTTCTGGCAGAGCTTTTGCAAACTCGGTGTAGTAATTTCTAGACTTGTGTCTTCCATCACAACCAGCCATAACAATAAAGCGCTTAACAGCTCCACTTTTCACTGCTTCTACAACTTTATCAGCAAGGGCAAATACTTGATTATGGGCAAATCCTCCAACGATTTCTCCTTTCTCCAATTCAGTAGGAGATGGGCATTTTTTGGCAAGGTTGATAATTTCAGAGAAATCTTTTTCATCACCAATATCCCCAGGAATATGTGTAACTCCAGGATAGCCTGTAGCGCCAGTAGTGAAAATACGATCTTTATACGAATCAGCAGGAGCTACAATACAGTTAGTTGTCATGAGGATTGGTCCATTAAAAGAGGCAAATTCACTCTTTTGCATCCACCAAGCGTTTCCATAGTTACCATAGAAGTTAGGGTACTTTTTAAATGCTGGGTAGTAATGGGCAGGAAGCATCTCTGAGTGGGTATAGACATCAACACCTGTCTCTTGAGTCTGCTCAAGGAGCATCTCTAGATCACGTAGGTCGTGACCACTGATCAAGATCCCAGGATTAGTTCCTACTCCAAGTTTGACGTGAGTCATTTCAGGATTGCCATACGCGGAAGTATTAGCTCCATCGAGTAAAGCCATGCCAGAGACACCATATTTCCCAGTCTCGAGAGTAAGGGCAATGAGCTCTTCGACACTCTTGTCTTCAAGTAAGGCAGAGAGAGTAGATTGAATAAACTCATCGAGGTCCCCATCGTCTTTAATAAGAACATTTGCATGTTTGCTGTAGGCACTTACCCCTTTAAGACCGTAGGTGATGAGTTCTTTGAGGCTTCGAACATCTTCATTCGCTTCACTAAGAACTCCCACTTCTTTTGCTTTTTTACCAAAAAGGGTAGTATCTTTTTCATCATAAAGGGCAGCAGAGCTTAGTCCTTCTTTGTCAGTAAGTTCTTTTATGAGGTTTTTCTTTGTCTCATTGACAAGGAGGATTCGTTGAATAAAAACCTGCTCGTCGAAGTTTGCATTGGTAATGGTGCTAAACAAGTTGAAGGTGACCATGTGGTTCACTTCGATAGGGACTGTTTTCCCTTCTTTTCTCAGTTTTGTGGTAACTTGACTTAACCCTTTAGTAACCCAAATAAGCAAGTCCTGCATGTTGGCAGTTTCTGAGTCTTTGCCACATACTCCTACTTGTGTGCATCCAATATTCTTTGCTGTCTCTTGACACTGGTAGCAAAACATTTTGTTGTCCATGCGATGTTTCTCCTCATAATTTTATTCATTCATTCTCAGAGTGACTCTGGTCTGAATCTTTCATGTGATATCTGCTGGCTTCATTATTGATGTGCCAGTAAAACTTACTTCTTTACATTTTTTAAACATTTATATAGCCCGTTATTCCCTGCTGTAGTTTCTCGTATGCAAGAGGTATTATTCTTTGTTAGTGGAATTGGTCCTTTTGTTACCTTTTATGCAAAATAATAGGGAGTCTATCACTTATAACTGTAGAGACTATAAGTGTGAATGCCTACTCTTCTATGCTTATTGCTTCAGTTGGGCAATTCTCTTTTGCTTCCTGTGCTGTATCGTGGGCTGCAGATGGAACAGGATCTGCAATTACTATTGCTATGTTCTCATCATCCATTTCAAACACTTCAGGGCATATAGTGGTACAAAGTTCACACCCTATACATGCTTCTCTATCGACTTTGGCTTTCATATAATTTCCCTCCGTATATAAGTAATACCTTTAGGATAACATGTATAGAGTTAAAATACTATGATAGTTCACTTCGTTTTTAAAGAAGATTCTATTATACAATAAAATATTATTGACACGACATTGTATTTATTGACACGACATTATAGTTGTGGTATATCTGAGATAGAGAGAGTAAGGAGGATCTATATGGCTAAGAGTGAAGAAGCTTTAAAGGTAGAGACAGTTGATAAGGTAGTGAGTGTATACAAGAAAACAAACTCTATCAGTAAAACTGCCGTGCAGACGGAAATATCGACTACGAAGGTGAGAAAAATCCTCATCACTAAAGGATTGTGGTCAAGCAAAAGGTCAAAGCAGATTAAAGAACTTTCTGATCAAGATCAAGGAAAATCCTCATCAGAAATTGCTGAAATGTTGCAAATCACTAAAGCGATGGTTCAGAACTATCTGCCTTACGAGAAAGGGCTATATGATGAAAAAGAGAAAACTGATACTGCAATTCGTAGTGAGAAGTATCGAGAACGAAATCGCACATACGCACAAAAAAATCTTTCCCGAGAACAGCAGAGAGGAGATAGCTTAATAGTGGAGAAAGAGATTATCACCCCTAGTGAGAAGAAGACTCCTTATGCTATGCAATTGCACCTTGAACTGAGTGATAGTCAACTTAATCTCATGGACGGTGATGAAATAAAAATCCTTTCTAAATATGGAAATGTTAAAAAATCTATTTCTAGAGATGTTGTTGTGCCCTCTTCCTTGACCCTTCATCAGCTCCATTTCCTTATTAATGTGGCTTTTGGTTGGACTAACAGCCATTTACACAATTTTGAGCTACCGGACTCGTTATTTAAAACCCTCACAGATGGGAAAATTCTAGAAATAGCCCCTATATTTGGCTATTACTTGAAGTTCCCTAATAGCACCTTTGATGATGAATTTTGGGATGACGATTACGAAGAATATATGAGTCCTAGGACGTGGATACGCTCTAAATACCTCAAGCAGTACAGATATGGGGGATTTAGTGATTATTGGTTAGAAAATCAAGTTGAGATTGATGAATTAGCAGAGCGTCTACCCATCTTAAAAGTCCATTCTTTTCGATTAACAGAGAAAAAGGAGCCTAAAGAAGTTAAATTTGAGGATGCCTCTCTTTGGGAACTTTCAGATTCAGTCATCTTCGATCAAGGAAGACCCGAGGAACTAAAAGAGAGCCTTAGACTGAGCGAAATTCTTTCAATGAACCCAGTAGATATTGAGAAGGCAAAGGCTGCCTCCTTGAAAGTTGATAAAAGCTCTATAGTAGAGTACATGCGGATTCGTGATAAGGTAATTAGTGATTTAACACAAGAGGGAGACTCTCGCGATATGGGTCAATATCTTCGTAATCTAGGACATATGGGGGGTCTTTTAAAGAAGGGGGAACCTGCTGAAGTTATGCCAATTACGAGTGAACTTATCTATAATTATGACTTTGGTGATGGGTGGGAAGTAGAGGTCTCATTGGTTAAGGAATTTGGGAAGGATAACCAGGTTGTAGAAGATGAAATTGCTAAGAAGGTCATTAGTGAAAGAAAACCAATGTGCATAGCTAAAGATGGTCTACATGTGCT
>SABI01000179.1 GCA_009929055.1 Spirochaetia bacterium
TTTGTATGCGGTAGCCGCATACGGGTTAATTGTTTATCCCAGTATGCACGGTGAATCCGCGATTTGCAAACTGGGAGGTCACTTCATATTGTCTAGAAGAAAACTAAACCAAAAATTAGAATTTGCTGTAACAATGCTAACCATCCATTTATCTCATCACACAGGAGAAAAAGAAGATATTCTTGAGTGCCATGAAAAGCATCTCACAGAACACATTGCATGGAATAAGAATTTTGCAATTCAGGTGGTAAAAAAAAAGTCCTTAATATTGAAATGATCACCTCTAAAAAAGGATTATTAGGTTTAACACATAAAGGGATGGAGCATGTAGTTGCTTCAATGAGGAGTTAACAATATGAAAAATAAGACGAGCCAAATAGTTGAAGATTATCTAAAAAGCTTCCTCTCTCTCCAATTTTCAAGAAGATTTTTTTGTTCAAATGGGAGTATTGGCTGATGACCTTCATTTAACTGCAGGGACTATCACTACAAAGGTAAAAAGGTTCGTTGAGGATGGTGAAACAAGGAAAGGGGCTCGACTTACAGAATAAGGGTTAATCATCGCTTTACAACAACAAAGGAAACATTGACTAATGATATATTTTTTAGCCACTAAGCTAAAAATTAATCTTAAAGAAGTTCATCTTGAAGCTGAGATTCTTGAACACGCCCTTTCTGAAAAAATATTGTCTTCCATAGATGAGTTTTTAGGGTATCCTGAAAAAGATACCCATATTCAGGAGTATAGAGGAATATCGAACCTAAAGTAGTAAGAAGCTCAATTAAAATTGATTTTTTATGTTATAATTCCCCTATTATGGAGGGAAATAGATGAAACAAAGCGATGCAAAATATCTCATAGTATTGGTCGTTACAATTGTTTTGACCTTTTTAGCTTTTGGATGCTCTTCTTTACTTGTTTCGTGGGATACTTCTTCCTCTCTTACAACAATTCAAGAAGAGCCTCATTCCTATAATATTGGGGATCAGGGCCCAAGTGGTGGATTAGTATTTTATGATAAAGGAAATTATCAAGAGGAATGGAGATATCTTGAAGCAGCTCCACAAGGTTGGGCAGGAGCATTATATGATCCTAAGGCTCAATGGGGAGCCTATCCTTTTAACCTACAAGGGAAAACACTTGGTAATGAAATTGGTTCAGGATTGCAAAATTCTCGGCATATAGTTAATTATAATATTCATGTAGAAGAGAATCGAGAGACATACGAACAATTACCTGAAGCAGAAAGGATGTTTAGCGAATCTCATGATGGATCTGTCGCTGCAAAAGTTGCACTAAATGCCACTATCAATGGTTTCGATGACTATTTCTTGCCATCTCAAGAAGAGTTAGAGATTATGCGTAACACTCTCTATAAAAATGATGTGGGTTCCTTTCAAGCAGATATGTATTGGAGTTCAAGTATGAGTAATGATAGAAGTGGTACTGCGATGAATTTCTGGAATGGAGCAACAATTGCTTCCTATACTAACACTTCCTATTATGTGAGACCTATCAGGAAATTTTGATAATTTCCTGATATAGCTATAAACATAATTGGATATATTTGTTAACTACCTACAAGTGCATTGTCTATATTAGATTAAAAGAGACACTATTGGTCCAATCCATTCAAGAAGAAAATTCTCACCTCGCTATTTCTCCTTTCCCACACTATTGGTAACAATATTTAAGTTTTATACAAAGTAAATTCCCTACCCTTTTTTATAAATGAATTAAGTTTTTCTCATCATAGAACATAGAATAATTTATCTTAATTTGTTTTGGATATATTTTTTTTGTTGACAACTGACATATCATAATTGTAATATAAGTTGTCGGTTTTATGTTGTTCAATCTATTGCTGATTGAGTTATGTATCGGCGGATAAATTATTATTTGTTAGCTTCTTGCACAAGAATGAAACTAACGCAATCAAAAAATCGACAAGATTACACTTTTTATAGGAGGAAATATATGAAAAGATATCTTTTATTAATGGTAGTTATACTACTCATTTTCACTTCTCTATTATTTGCTAAAGGTGAAAAAGAAGCGAGTGTTGCCACCAAGGCTATTCGTATAGCAGAGCAAGTTCCAGGCCTTATTACTCCGGGAGTATGGGATGGACAGGCTTTCTCTCTCAACTCATCAATTTATGAATATTTGATTGAAATAAATGCCAATACAGGAGCTTTAGACCCAGTATTAGCTACTAATTGGGAGACTAAAGATGGAAAGAGATGGGTATTTACCTTAAGAGAGGGAGTAACGTTCCATGATGGGTCAACTTTTGATGCTAATGATGTTAAATATACAATTGAAAGAACTCAAGACCCAGCTGTAGGACATTTAAAAAAGAATGACTATGAGGTAGTTGAATCAGTTGAAATTATCGATAATTACACCATAGCTATGAATCTCAAAGAATCAAGACCTACATTTATTTATCAATTAACTGATTATAATATGCCAATATTATCTAGTGACTATGATTATGCCCAATTAGGAGAATCAAAACCTATGGGAACTGGCCCATTTAAAGTACAGCAAATCATTCCAAAAGAATCAGCAGCCCTTATCAAAAACACCTCTTATTGGGATCCAGCCCTTCCTAAATTAGATAAATTACTTATCTACTTTGTCCCCGATATTGAAGCCTCTATTTCTATGTTAGAAAGTGATAGAGTTGATGTAGTTCCTTTTGTTACCCCTGTAATAAAAAATAGACTCGATAAAGTAGATGGACTTACAGTAATTTCTCCTTATCAAGAGCATCGATTTATTTCTCTCACTCAAGATATGGAACCATTTGATGATAACAGAGTGAGATTAGCTTTTAAGTATGCTATGGATCCTCAAATAATAGCCAAAAGTGTTGCCCAAATGGATTTAAATGAAGGGGTGTTTTATAATGAAACTCCAGTATTAAATTCTCAGGCTGAATACTTAGATATTCCTTTAAGAGGACGCGATATTGCAAAAGCAAAACAGCTTCTTAATGAAGCAGGGTATCCAAATGGAGTAACTGTTGAACTATTTTATGCTTCAGACCATCCATTTGGAAAAGAACTTGCTCAAACTGTTCAAGAATTAGCCCTTGAAGCCGGTTTTAACATTGTATTAAAAGGATTTACTCGTGATATCTACCTCTCTCAGTATTGGTTACACGCTCCGTTGTGTATTACAGGTTGGGGACCAAGAAGTGATATCTCCATGCTCCTTAGCTATGCTTTTAGAAGTGATGCTGCCTGGAATGAATCACATATGAATATGGAGGAAGTCGATATTCTTATCGATAAGATTCGTGGTGAAGTTGACCCAGAAGTAAGACTGGGGTATTATCATGAATTACAAAGAATTTTCCATGAAAAAGGGACCATTATTAATGTACAAGTACCTTATCTTGTAGCTGTTAACGAGAATGTTGTTGATTATCGCCAACCATTGTCGATGATTCCACAATATAAATACACGGATATACGATGAAAACAAATTCTTCAATTATTTTTACTAAAGTAGGGTCGCTTCTAGCGACCTTACTTATCATGTCATTCATCATTTTTATGCTAGTAGAAATTATGCCAGGGGATGTAGCTCAAATGATCCTTGGCCAAAGTGCTACTGATGAAGCTGTTGCAGCCCTGCGTGAAGCACGTGGTCTTAATGACCCTGTCCTCACCCGTTATGCGAGGTGGGTAAAAGGGGTAATTACAGGAGACTTAGGGGATTCAATTTATATGCAAGGTGTTGCTATAAATTCGATTCTCTGGAGAAGAGTGGGGCATTCAGTAATTTTAGCTATTACTGCCTTCTTATTGTTTGTCCCCCTTTCTATATTCTTTGGGATCCTTGCAGGAGTGAAAGAGAAAACTTGGATTGATTCGGTTATCTCTTTTTTTGGTCTTGCGACTATGGCTCTTCCCGAATTTGTTTCGGGAGTATTTTTAATTACTATCTTTGCAGTTCAGTTGCAAATCTTTCCCATTGTGAGTGTTATACCAATTGGTGAGACCATATTTATGAATCTTAACATCGTTATCCTCCCTGCCCTTTCAATTACGTTTGTGATGTTTGGATATATCTCTAGGATGCAACGCTCTTCGATGATTATGGTAATGAACTCAGATTATATTAGAAGTGCTATCCTTAAGGGATTACCACGAAATTATGTAATATTTAGACATGCCTTAAAGAACGCCCTCCTTCCAACAATAACTATTATTGGGATGAATATGGGATGGCTTTTTGGTGGTCTCATTGTAGTAGAGACTCTTTTCGGTTTTCCTGGAATGGGTTCATTATTAATGACAGCGATAAAAACAAGGGATGTACCCCTTATAGAAGCATGTGTCCTTCTCATTACTGTTATCTATTCCTTATCGACCATGGTCACTGACCTTATGTATAGTTATCTGAATCCTCGAGTTAGGTATCAAGGGGGACAGAGATGAAATATTTTTTATTTCAATTAAAAAAATATCCTTTAGCTTTTTTAGCAATCATTATCATTCTCTTTTGGATTATCTCTGCCCTTATTGGTCCGAGTGTTCTTACCTTCACCTATACTCAAATGGATAGTGAGTTTCAAATGGTGGGTCCGGGAGTGAATAATCACTTTCTAGGGACAGATTCTTTAGGACGGGATATCTTCGCTCGAATTATAATAGGAAGTAGATCTATATTAACTGTTGCCCTTTTCACCTCTATATTTTCAACTGTCATAGGAGTATTACTTGGTTTCTCAGCAGGCTATTTTAGTGGGACAGTTGACTCAATTTTCTTAAGGGGTATGGATATTCTGATGGCTATCCCCCCTTTAGTTCTCTCAATGGTTGTCTTAGGAATTCTAGGAGACTCTACGATCTTTAGCCTCACGTTAATAGTCTCTATTGCATTTGTCCCTGCTACAGCGCGTGTTTCTCGTGGAGTTTTAATATCTGAGAAAGGAAACGAATATGTAGATGCAGCCCGTATACGAGGAGAGAATCATCTCTATATTATGTTTGTCGAAATTCTTCCTAATACCATAGGACCAATTATTGTAGAAGCTACTGCCCGTTTTGCCTATTCTATCATGATGGTGGCCTCTTTAGGGTTCTTAGGTGTTGGCCTGCAGCCACCTACTCCAGACTGGGGGATGATGGTTATTGAAAACAAGCCGATAATCGCCCAGGCTCCATGGACAGTACTTTTTCCAGCTTTAGCTATAGCGTCCTTGGTAATCGCCATCTCTATA
>SABI01000180.1 GCA_009929055.1 Spirochaetia bacterium
TTCCCATTTAGCATAGAGAGTCTTATTGTCTGTTGAACCTTTAGCAATTGTTGATACTTTCGTTCCTGACCCAAATTCACTATTAGTGAACCAACCACCGAAGGTGTATCCAGTTCTTGTTGGATCTAGAAGGGTAATACTCTCTTCTATAGTATATGTTGATGGATTTCTCTCATCATTAGTTCCATCATTTAATTGATAAGAAATATCATAATTAACTGGTGTCCATTTTGCATAGAGAGTTTTATCTCCCGTTGAACCAGAACTAATTTCTGAGACTTCTTTTGTAGGAGTGAAATTACTATCAGTAAACCAACCATCAAAAGTATAGCCAGTTCTTGTAGGAGCTAGAAGTGTAATATCGTCACTAGCAATGGTATATGTTGTTACGTTTCCAACATTATTCGTACCACTATACAAGTTGTATTCTATAGCATAAGAAACTACTTCCCATTTAGCTTTAAGAGAAAGGTCTCCTATTGTTCCATTTTTAATGGTTACTATTTTTTCATCTGCTGCATTGTACCAACCAGTAAATGAGTATCCAACACGGGTTGGGTTAAGAAGGGCAAAACTATCAACTATGGTGTAGGTAGAGGGATTATTATGATTGTCAGGGGCACCGTTAGAATCAAAAGTCATATCATAATTAACTGGTGTCCATTTAGCATAGAGAGTTTTATCTCCCGTTGAACCATTAATAATTTGTGTTTTTAGCCCCACTATTAAGTTGCTGTCACTAAACCAACCACCAAAGGTATAGCCAGTTCTTGTAGGATCTAGAAGTGTAATATCGTCACTAGCAATGGTATATGTTTTTACGTTTCCAACATTATTTGTTCCATTATATAAGTTGTATTCTATAGCATAGGTAACTACTTCCCATTTAGCATAGAGAGTCCTGTCTTTAGTTGAACCTTTACCAATTGTTAATACTTTAGAACTTAATTCAAAATTATCTTTAGTGAACCAACCACCAAATGAATACCCAGGTTTAGTAGGATCTAGAAGTGTAATACTCTCTTCTATAGCATATGTTGATGGATTTCTCTCATCATTAGTTCCATCGTTCAACTGATAAGAAATATTATAATTAATAGGCGTCCATTTTGCATGGAACATCTTATTCCCAGTTGAACCAAGCGTAATTTCTTCTACTGCTTCTCCAGTAAACCCAGAGTTATTATACCAACCACCAAATGTATAGCCAGTTCTTGTAGGCTCTTCTAAGGTAATAGTATCACTAGAGTGAGTATATTCTTTTGGATTATTACTATCGTTTGTTCCACTATTTAGATTGTAATCAATCGTGTAATCAATGATGTCCCACTTAGCTTTAAGAGATACGTCCCCTATCGATCCATTCTTAATAGTTGCTATTTTTTCATTTGCTTGGTTATACCATCCAATGAAAGTATACCCAGTTCTTGTAGGGCTTAAAAAGGTAATACTATCTTGTACTGAGTATATTATAGGATTGCTTATGTTATTGGTTCCACCTTCTGAATTGTAGATTATAGTGTAATTAACAGGTGTCCATTTTGCATGGAAGGTTTTGTTACCTGTTGAAGAATGGCTAATTCCTCCTACTGAGATACCAGAGAAACTAGAGTTACTATACCAGCCATCAAAATCGTACCCATCTCTTGTAGGGGAGTGGAAAGTAACACTATCTTCTACGGTATATGTTGAAGGGTTACTTCCTTCAGTTGTTCCACCATAAAGGTTGTAATCTATTGAATAGCTAGTTAATGCCCATCTAGCTTCTAAGGAGATCCTTCCTATTGTTCCAGAATTTATACTTACTACTTTATTGTTTGATTGGTTATACCATCCTGTAAAAGTGTAACCAGTTTTTGTAGGATCTTGAAGAACAATTGTATCAGTAGTGTTGTATCTTAATGGATTACTGCTATTATTTGTGCCATTATTAAGATTATAAGTGATTTCATAATTAATGGGAGCCCATTTAGCATGGAAAGTTTTGCTGCCATGTGAGCCGGAATTTATTCCTTCTACTTCATCTCCAGTAAAACTAGAATTATTGTACCACCCATTAAAAAGGAACCCATCTCTTGTAGGTTCTAAGAAAGTAATAGTATCGTTTAGTGTGTATGTTGATGGATTATTTCCATTTATAGTTCCACTATTAAGGTTATAAGTGATTGAGTAGTTAATGGGTGCCCATTTAGCATAAAGGATGAAGTTTTTATTTACCGCTTCATTAAAGTTATACATAACTTTTTTATCAGAATCGATACACCAACCGAGAAATTCATTATAAGGTTTTTCTGGTGGAGTAGTTGGCTTTTCTAATCTCTTCCCTTCTCCTACATACACTTGAGCTGGTGAATATATTTCAATTCCTGCATCAAAATTTACTTTGAAAAGTTTTGACCATTTAGCATACAAATTCAGGTTTCCATCTACCTTCTCAGTAAAGTCATAAAGGAATTTAAATTCAGCGTCTTTATACCAGTCTAAAAATTGATACTCCTCAGTTACTGGGTTTGTTGGTTTAGATACAGACCTTCCTTCTTGTACTTCTACTTCTAAAGATGAAGTTTTCTCTGATAAAAATGTTACAGTATAGTTAGTTGTCCACTTTGCGTAGAGTGTAATGTCCTCATATATTTTATAGAGTCTAAAATTAAAAGGATATTCAAAATTTTCATCTAAGTACCATCCATCAAAAGTAACACCAGCTTTTATTGGTGTACTTGGTGCTACAGCCCGACTATTTTGAGATACCATGAGAGATTCTATTTCAGTACCTCCATTTGTCTCAAATGTTATATTGTAATGAACAGGTTCTGTTTCACAAGAAATGAACACACATACAATTAAACATATAGCCAGTATTACTTTTGTTACTAATTTCATTTTATTCTCCACTAAAGGCCCGAATAGGCCTGACCATAAATTCGTTTGTTTTGCAGTTCGATAAAAGTACTATAGTCTCTTCTAAAAACACTTGATAATAAGCTGTACTTGATCCAGAAACAGAAGAACTCCAATAGCTTCCTTCAGAAAGACCGCCTATCTCTTCTTTGTATAGATTTTCGTACATCAACTCTAATTCTTCTTTAGAAGGGAGGTACCAGTCATCATAGATAACCTCATTATGCTCAATAGAAAGATCGGCGCACACTTTGGTAGCACCAGAGTCTCCCCACTGGAATTCAGGGTCTTCATCATCACCAGACCAACCAAAAGGAGCCGCTTCAAGATAACGCCAGATATCACTATCATTGCCTTTATCGTAAAAGATATATCCACCAGAAGTTCCTCTAGTACCAACTTCTGGAATTTCTCTTTCCACAGTAAAAGTATATTCTTGAGAGAGTTTTCCTGTTTCAGTAACAACAACACGAATCGTATTTTCTCCAACAACTAAACTAATTGGTTGAGAATTAACCCCAGAACTGACTAAACTATCATTAACTGTAATATTTCCTGAAAGGGAAGAAGCGTTAATTGATATTTCTGAGGCACCATATCCTATAGTTACATCAGGATAATCAAAAACTATTGAATTAAAGTCTAATCCAGTAGGAGGATTACTAAAGGAGAGAGCAGTAAGCTGACTTCTAGTTTGATTGATAACTATTGGCTGCGTGGAAGCTGTCCCTTGTGTGACACGAACCACAGAAGAGCCCTCTCCTACTAACTCTCCATTTATAGAAGCTGTTACTTCAATGTCCCAATTGCCTCTACTTACGGGTTTTATAACTAAGGGAGACTCTGTGGTTGAAATAGGTTCTCCTACAGCCCTCACTCCTATTGGTGTAGCTGTTACTGTGTATACAGTTCCTTCAATGTCATTAAAGGGAGAAGTATCAATATTCACTTCAATAATAGCTTGTTGAAGATCAAGCATCATGTCACTACAACCTACTGAAAAGCTTAGTAGTGCAACAATTGCTAGAAATGATAGTAGCCTGGTTCTATTATTTTTCATATTCCCCTCAATTAATATAGGATTCTGATACCAGCTTGAATGCCAGCGGTAAATCCAATCTCATTTTTCTCTATTAACACAGCTCCATATGGAGTTAATTTAAAACCAACTTTTTCAGAAATCTTATAAACTATTGGCATAGCAAATTTGAACATCTGATCTACATACAGGGAGTCTGCAACTCCTCCATTGTTATCGAGAAGATGAAGAACAGGCCCATACAGAAGTTCTGTTATAACCTCTATCCTTTCTGATATAGAAGAAGCAAACCCAAATCCAAATAATACTGAAACACTATGAAAGCGGTTTACCCATTCATTATTTGAAATCCCTAATTGGTAATCAAATGCACTTATAAAAGAAAGAACAGAGTTATTTGTTATTCCAATATTCAACTGAAGACCTGCTCCAAAAGCCATTTTCTGATATCTGGCATAGTAAGAGAGAGGAATCTGGTAAGACCCTCTGATATCGAGCGAGGAGAGATGTAATTTCTTTCTCTCTTCAATTTGAGAAGGAGATTCTTCTTTAGTAGAAGATAAGGTAGAAATTAGGCTCTCACCTTCTGGTACTTCTACATATCTAAACTTCTTCTGTGCTTTCCATGAAGAGGACTCTTGGTCATATATGTAAGGAGTAATAGTAGTCCCGTTCTCTTCATTAATTAATTCCTGGACATACAACTTCGTATTCAATGTATCTTTTATAGTAATGCCATTACTTGTAGGAACAATCCAATCTTCGCTATCTTGTTCCTCTACTTGAATACTAACTGCAGCAGAAGATTCTTTGATTGGTTCAATAACGACCTCTTCAATAAGTTCTTCTTTAACGATATCTAGCTTAAGTTCTACAATTTCTTCACTAGGAACTATTGGTTCAACTACTTCTTCTACTACGACTATTGGCTCAACAATTTCAACTAGTGGTATATAAGGAATCTTCTTCTGTGCTTCCCAAGAAGAGGACTTTTGGTCATATAGATATGGAGTAATATCAGTCCACTTTTCTCCATCTTTTGATTCTTGGACAAACAACTTAGTCTCTGATGGATTTTCTATTGCAATTCCTTTATCAGTAAGAAGAGTCCATTCTTCTCCTAACATTTCTCCCACTTGATAACGAAGAGTTGTATAGGACTTTTTGCTAGGTTCAATGGTGAAATAGGAAATACCCTTTTCAGCAGGAATCATGGTTTCTACTTGTTCTTCACTAGAAGCTTCAGGTTCAACGATTACTTCATTC
>SABI01000181.1 GCA_009929055.1 Spirochaetia bacterium
CCCCCCATCTCTTACGCCTAATGATCCAGTGGGGTTTACAGTATTGACTACATATGAAACGTATCCTTTTCTGATAGACTCCAGAATCTCCGAGCTGCCTTGGGAAAGTTTCTTTCTGACTCTAGTGCGAATCCCATGTTCCTTAAGATAGTTTGCAGTGCCTTCCGTTGCCTCAATATTGAACCCCATATTATAAAATCTCTTAACTAGAGGAAGTGCCGCTTCCTTATCGGCATTTGCTACAGTCACGAGCACTGTCCCATAATTACTTAGTTTCATTCCTGAAGCTCTAAGTGCTTTATATACAGCACGGTTCAAAGAAATATCATATCCTATCGCCTCACCAGTGGATTTCATTTCGGGGGTTAAAACTGCATCCAAACCTTGGAGTTTATTGAAGGAGAAAGTCGGAGCTTTCACATACCAACGTTTTCTTCTAGGGTGAATACCTACGTATCCCAATTCTTTCAGCGTTTTCCCTAGCATTACTTTTGTGGAAATATCTGCTATAGGAGTCCCAGTAGATTTTCCAAGGAAGGGAACAGTTCTACTGCTCCTAGGGTTAACCTCTATTACATATACCTTATTGCTCTTATCAATTACAAATTGAATGTTAAATGGACCAACCATCTTTAAGGACAGTCCAATTCTTGTAGTGTAATCTATTATCGTATCTTGAACTTCCCTGGTGAGAGAATATGTTGGATAAATGCTTACTGAATCTCCACTATGAACCCCTGCTCTTTCTATATGTTCCATTATTCCAGGGATGAAAACATCGGTTCCATCACAAACCGCATCTACTTCACTCTCTTTCCCTAAAATATATTTATCTATAAGCACAGGATGTTTGGGATTTAATGCAATCGCCTCCTTCAAGAAGCCTTTTAATTGTTCTTCTTCATAAACAATGTGCATCATTCTCCCTCCTAACACAAAGGAAGGTCTAAGTAAAACTGGATAACCTATGTTTTTCGCCGCTTCTAAACCATCTTTCATCTTAAACACAGCATGTCCGGGAGGAACAGGTATATCAAGCTTTGCCAGGGCATCAAGAAAGAGGTCTCTGTCTTCGGCAGCGGCTATTGCTGATGCGGAACTTCCCATTATTGGAACCCCTGCTTTGTCTAGGTCTGCAGCAAGATTAATGGCTGTTTGACCTCCAAGTGCGACTATTACCCCCTCAGGTTTTTCGAGATCTATTACTGACATTACATCTTCGAATGTAAGCGGGTCAAAGTATAATTTATCGCTCAAAGTATAGTCGGTTGATACTGTTTCAGGATTGTTGTTTATTAGTATGGCCTCGTATCCAAGGTCCTTAATCGCCCAAACCGCATGGACTGTGGAATAATCAAATTCTATTCCCTGTCCAATTCTTATTGGCCCAGAGCCCAAAACTACTACTTTTTTCCTATTAGATGGGATACTATCGGTTACTTCCCCATAAGTCGAGTAAAAATATGGCACGGTAGATGGATATGCTCCGGCGCAAGAATCCACAGATCTATATATTGGCTTTATTCCAAGTTTCTTTCTTAAATCATAAATCTCAAACTGAGTGAGCCCCCAAATTCTGCCAATGTATTCATCAGAAAAGCCTATTTCTTTTGCCTTTAGAAGGGTTTTGTTGTCCTTTGGATTTTCCTTAATTAACCTTTCAAACTGTACAATATTCATTACTTTATCTAAAAATAGCTTGTCTATCTTAGTAACATTATGTATATAGTCTATGGTGATATCTTGCCTAAATGCTTCAGCGATAGCAAAGAATCTTTCGTCTGTATGATTAAGGATTAAGTCGACTAAGTCGTGCTTGCTTAACTCCTTTAGGTGTTCAATTTCCAAGTGATCTACACCATTTTCTAAGGAACGAACGGCTTTTAGTATCCCTTCCTCAAGATTCTTACCAATGCTCATTACTTCCCCAGTTGCTTTCATTTGAGTGCTAAGTCTTCTATCAGCTTCTCTGAATTTATCAAAAGGAAACCTCGGAAACTTTACTACGACATAGTCTAAAGCAGGTTCGAAGGAAGCAGGCAAACCCGCTATTTGGATTTCATGCAAACGGTATCCACATGCAATTTTTGAGGAAATACGTGCTATTGGGTATCCACTTGCCTTACTTGCTAAAGCGGATGATCTTGAAACCCTGGGATTTACCTCAATTACATAATATTCAAAAGATAGAGGATCAAGTGCGAATTGAATATTACATCCCCCTTCTATTTTTAACGCTCTAATGATTCTCAAGGAAGCATCATAGAGCATGTTATACTCTTTTAGAGATAAAGTTTGAGCAGGAGCAACCACGATGCTATCTCCTGTATGTATGCCAACAGGATCGATATTTTCCATACTACAAATAACGATAGCGGTATCGTTAGCGTCCCGCATAACTTCAAACTCAATTTCCTTATATCCTTTTATCGATTTCTCAACTAATACTTGATTTACCGGAGATATTTCTAGGGCCACTTTTGCAATTTCTAAACATTCCTCTGGATTATCGGCAAATCCTCCCCCGGTTCCACCTAACGTGTAAGCAGGTCTAAGTATTACAGGATATCCAATCTCTTTTGCCTCTGCAACAGCATCTTCTACATTTGTAGCAATTCTTGAATCAATTACAGGCTCATTAATACTTTGGCAGAGTTCTTTAAAAAGCTTTCTATCCTCAGCTTTTGCGATTGAATCGTAATTCATCCCAAGCATTTCTACATTACATTCATCCAAGATTCCTTTTTTAAATAGCTGCATCCCAAGATTTAATCCTGTTTGCCCGCCCAAGCCGCATATGATCCCATCCGGTCTTTCATATCTTATGATTTTTGCCACATGCTCTAAATCTAGGGGCTCCATATATACTTTGTCGGCCATAGCTGTATCAGTCATTATGGTCGCAGGGTTACTGTTAACCAAAATTACTTCATAACCCTCTTCTCTAAGTGCGATACATGCCTGTGTCCCGGCGTAATCAAACTCAGCAGCTTGTCCAATAACAATTGGGCCACTACCTATAACTAAAATTTTATTAATATCTGTTCTCTTCGGCATTTTCAGCTCCTCCGCGCGCAATCATAAGTTGGATAAATTTTCTGAGCACTTCACCACCTGTTCCGTCTCCCGTTGCATTTGGTTCAAATTGCACAGCTATAACTCCATTAGTTTCATCTTCTATTCCCTCAAGACCCCCTGTCATTACATTTTTATAAGTAACTTCAAGATTTGATTTTTCTACATTCTTAGAACTAATCTCAAAACAATGATTTTGGGAGGTTATTAGTATCTTGCCACTCGATAGTTCTAATACAGGGATATTACTTCCTGCGACTCCCGAGGAAAGTCTTAATGCTTCCAATCCATATGCGACACAAATAATATGAAAACCTAACCCAATTCCAAGTATTGGAACCTTTCCTTTTAACTCTTTAACCAGTTCAATTAATGACGTATTTGTGTAAGGGCTCCCAGGGCCATTCGTGAAAAATATTCCATCTGGTTTATATTTCATTATATTCTCTGCGGAAGTATCATAAGGTACTACGACTAGATTACAAGAAAGTGCGTTTAACTCTTTTATTAAAGATGTTCTGACTCCACAGTCTACTGCAACAACAGTGTATTGTGGATTTCTAGTCCTCATATAAAGAACCCTTTTGCAGGTTACTGCTTTAACAGGGTTATACTCACAGGAGGTATTTTTCAATTCTTCAACACATTTTTCATCATCCTCTTCATCATCCACTATCATGGCAAGAAGGGGTTTTTCGCTAGAAATCAAAGTCTTAACTAGCGCCCTTGTGTCTATTCCAGATAGACCCACAGTTCCATTCAGTTCCATGGTTTCGCCTAAAGTTGTGGTGAATCTAAAATTTGATGGGTTTTCATTATGTTCACTAACGACCAATCCACTAATATGAACATTTAAGCTTTGGTTATCGTCCTCAGTAAAACCATAATTTCCTATGAGAGGGTAACTCATTAACATTATCCTTCCGTGATTAGTAGGGTCGGTCATAATCTCCTGATACCCAACCATCGCCGTATGAAAAACAATTTCGCCTATGGTCTTTCCAGGGTTTCCGAACCCTTCCCCCCTAAATACCTTTCCATTTTCAAGCACTAATTTTCTCTTTGCCATATTCCTCTCCCTTTTTTAGGTTAATATCTGTTTTGTTCTGTAATATTTTTCTCTCAACTTAGGGATACAACTATTGGAATCCCTTGTATTTTACCTCTCCATTTACTATTGTCATCATATTCATACCAAAAAGCTCCGTTCCAATAAATGGTGAGTTTTTGCTTTTTGATAATATTTCCTCTTTTGTATAAATATGCATATTATCTGGAGAAATAACTGCAAAATCCGCAATTCCACCCTCTTTTAACCTTCCTGCAGGAAGATTAAATCTCTTTGCAGGATTGTATGTTAGGTAATCAAACATCTTTTCAAATGTTAATTTACCTGTACGAACTAAGCCAGTGTACATTAGAGGTATTAGAGTTTCAAAGCCTATAATTCCATTTGGTATTCTCTCATAATCTCCAGTTTTCTCTTCCTCGGTGTGTGGAGCATGGTCTGTCGCCACCATGTCTACAAATCCAGAAATCAAACCTGACAAAGTAAGTCTCATATCTCCAAAGGATCTAAGTGCAGGGCTCATTTTATAGTTCCCATTTTTTTCCATGGTACTCTGACAAAGAAAAATGTGGTGGGGAGTCACTTCCGAGGTTATGTCCAACCCCGAATTTATTGCCCTTCTTACTGCCTTTATACTCTCTCCAGTAGACAGATGGCAAAAGTGATATTTGCATCCCGTTTCCTTCACAAGCTCTATCTCTCTCTCTACAGCTTTTACTTCTGATTCTGGGCCAACACCATACTCTTTGGCTTCCGCGTGAGAACAGATAATCAATTCCTCTTCCTTTGCAGCATACATCCCTTCCTTCAATATACTTAAGTCTGAAAGACATATCCCATCATCACTTAAAGCCTTTATGTATGGTTTCATCCCCTTAATATCGGATAGTACCTTTCCTTTTTGTCCTTTGGTTACTGAACCATACAAAAATACCCTGTTGACTGCTTGTTCTTCGGCTTTTTCGAATATCATTCTTGCCGTTTCCTCGCAATCGGGAACAGGGTTCGTATTAGGCATAGCCATTACAGATGTAATGCCACCCTTTACGGCGG
>SABI01000182.1 GCA_009929055.1 Spirochaetia bacterium
CCTATAATCATCCCTTCATATACAGGATCGCCAGGTACTACAAATAATTTACCACGAGGTTCGAGATGGAAAAGGGCATAGGGGATTGCACTGCCACTTCTATCAGAGATAAGAGAACCAGTAAAGCGAGATTGAGAGTCCCCTTTATATTTCTCCCATCCTTTAAGAGAAGCATTCATGACTCCATTTCCTTTTGTATCTGTGAGAAACTCATCTCGATAGCCAATAAGGGTACGAGATGGTATTTCAAAATGGATGGTTACCCAGTTCTCACTATCGTAGGTGATGTCAATCATAATCCCTTTTCGTTTAGCTAATTTCTCCATCACGATACCACTATAATTTTCAGGGCAGTCAATTCTGAGGTTCTCTATTGGCTCTATGGTATGTCCATGTTCATCTTTTTTCATGACGATAGTAGGTTTTCCAACACAGAGTTCAAATCCCTCTCTTCTCATAGTTTCAATGATGATAGCAAGTTGGAATTCTCCTCTTCCTTTAACAAGGAATGAGTCTGAGTCAACATCTCTTTCGACTCGAATTGATACATTCAGTAAAGCCTCTTTTTGAAGTCTTTCAAAAATCTTTGTTGATTGAATATTTTTCCCCTCTTTTCCTGATAAAGGAGAGATATTTTTCATAAATTTCATTGAGACTGTAGGTTCATCTATAGTAATTCTTTCAAGGGCTTTTACTTCATTTCGGTTACAAATTGTGTCTCCAATAGAGACTTTTTCAATACCACTTAATACTACAATGTCACCGGGCTCAACACTTTCTGCGTCATGAAATGTTGGTCCATCATAACTTTGTAGTCGTGTGACTCGAAGGGGATTTTTATTATTGTCTTTATCAATACATACTAATGAGTCGTTCATGTGGGCACTGCCGTTGACAACTTTTCCAATAGCAAGGCGTCCTAGGTAATCAGAATAGCTTAAGTCTGACACTAACATTTGAAATGGCTCTTCATCGTCATACGTAGGGGCTGGAATTTTATCTATCATTGCATCAAGGAGGAGGTGTAAATCATCTTCCAATTCTGTTGAGGTGAGGCCACACTTGCCAAGTCGTCCGATGCAATAAAAGAGGGGTACATCTAAGATATTCTCATCTGAATGGAGTTCAAGAAGTAAATCGTATACATTTTCAAGTACTTCTTCACTTCGAGCATCTTGTCGATCTACTTTATTAATAACAACAATCACAGCAGCATGGTTCTTAAGTGCTTTTTGAAGGACAAATCGAGTTTGAGGTAAAGGTCCTTCAGCTGCATCAACAAGGAGTACTACCCCATCAACCATTGAGAGGCCCCTCTCTACTTCTCCACCGAAGTCGGCGTGTCCAGGTGTATCAATAATGTTTATTTTCACACCTCTATAGCGAATAGCACAGTTTTTAGCACTGATAGTAATGCCTCTTTCCCGCTCTATGGCGTTAGAGTCCATAATTCTGTCACTAGTATCATCTGGGGAAAGTATTCCGCTTTGTCTAAATAATCCATCTACGAGAGTTGTCTTACCATGGTCTACGTGGGCAATAATTGCAATATTGCGAATTTGTTCGTTTTTTATAATCATAACTAGCGAACTATATCACAATACGTTGCAATTATTATATATGTAAAGAGATATTATTTATAAATAATAAAAGATAGCTTAATTAACCTCACTCCTAAATGGTGGATTAGCCCCCTTTCTACTTGTGGTTACAGCTGCACAACGAACAGCAAAGTCCATGAGCTCATAGGCTTTTTCTTTATCTACATCGAGTGGATTTGTTATTCCATGTTCACTTAAATAGGTAAGTGTTGCACCGCTGACGGTATCTCCAGCTCCTACTGTATCGACGATTGGATTGTCTATTGCAGGAACTGTGATGTCGAGTCCATTTTCACTTATCCACCTTAGGCCATCTTTTCCCATGGTAAAAAGAACGACTTGAACTCTCCCAGCAAAGAGAACTTTAAGGGCCTCTTTTTGGCTTATATCTGGAAAAAGAAATTCAAGGTCTTCGTGAGAAAGTTTAATAATTGAAGACATAGAGGCAACTTTTAGAACTCGTTCTCTATAGAGGTCAAAATCTTCTATAACAGTTGGTCTCACATTAGGGTCAAAAAAGATAAGAGGAAGATTTTTCATCTCTAAAAGAGCTTTAAGAATTTGATTTCCACTTTGTTCGAGAGCGATAGAAACTGATCCCACATGGAGGTAATCAAGGTTGTCTATTGATTCTATTGCTTTTAGAATATCGTCGCTGCTAAGGGTACTAATTGTAGTCCCTTGGGTATAAAAGACATAAGAAGCAGCTCCTGTTTTATCAAGTTTAGCAAATCCTATCATTGAATTTTCTTTGACATCGGTAAGAAATGGGATTACATTGACGTTGTTTTTCTTAAAATAGTCTTTCATTTGCACGCCAAACATATCTTTAGATAATTTACCTATATAGGTTACCGGTGAACCTAATCTAGAGGCTGCTGTTGCTGCATTAAGGGCACATCCTCCGCTATAGTAATGAAATAGAGATTCCCCTTTTTCTGAAGTTCCTCCAATGAGATCAATTAACGCTTCACCTAGAAATCCAATCATATTGCTACTCCTTTTACATATATTGTTTATATTCGGCTCCAGTAATCATTGCATATAACTCTACATATTCTTTTGCTGGAGACATTCTAATTTTTGGATAAAGTACTTCTTCAACTTGGAAATACCCTACTTCACTTGTCATTGAAATTTTAATAGAAATTGGTTTTATTATTCCTTTTTCTATACTCACCTTTTCTATTGCATGGGATGAGTATTTATGAATATCTCCTATTTTTGCATCTGTTGATAAAGAGAGGGGTATTCGAGCCCTCCCCTTTTCCATATCACATCCATCAGCGATCAAAATAACTCCACTTTCTATGCTATGTATTTTTCTATTGGCCATATGGCCTACAATTCCTTCAAGGGCAATGGAACGGATAATGACTCTTTTTTGTAAATCGTCAGGATATACTTTATCAAGAAGCCTGGTGATGATAGAAAGGGCGAGGGAAGCACTAAGAAGCTCATGGTCTTCTCTCCCTACGGCCATTCCTAAGTCGTGTAAAAATGCAGCAAGGATAACAGAAGAGAGGGAATCATCACTTGTTCCTACATGATCTTGTTCTAGAGAACCTAAGATTCCCCCCTCTTTTAATAACTTAATCATCTTTATGGCATTAAGGCAGACCTGACGCATATGTACAGGTCCATGGTCATTGTATCCTAAGCGGACAATGGAGACACTATTAGCATATTCTTGCATCTGTTGCACTTCTTCGTCTTCGATAAGGAGTCGAAGCAGTTTACCAGGTTTACTGTTTTCATCTACTGCTTGATATAATTTACGTTCAAGCGAGAGTTCTTTAGGCGATTTCATAGATATGAGTGTACTTTGCCTCACTTAAAAACGCAATTGCTATATAAAAAAAAGTGAGACCTCAAAAGATCTCACCCGTATCATAAAAAAATTAATTCCTTAATTATTAGCTGTAATACCCATAATTCTGTCTAAGTAGACAGTAAGGAAATTATCTTGGAAGGCATCACTTGTAAATACTCTATCTACTAAATCTTGTTGCATCTGTTGTTGATTCAAATAAGGGTAAATCATCGCTACATACTCATTAGTTTCTTGATCCATTGGTCCCATGCTGGTAACGGTTGCAAGGATAGAGGCGTTGTTACTTTTAATAAGAGGACTTACTTCACCAACATTCAAACTATAGAGAGTTTTCATACTTTCTACTTCATTTGAAAGGGCACTTAGATATCCACCGTTATCGGTATAATTAAAGCCCATAAGATAGTTAGAAGAGTTTACATTAAGACTTGTAGAGGGAACACTAATAAGAGGTAAGTTCATCTGTTCACTTACTTCCTTAAAAGATGATCCACTATTCACTTTAGCAAGGAATTCAGTTCCTACTTGCTCAATATAAGAATCAGTAACTTGTGCATCATTTGCCATAATGTATCTTCTTACATCAGCAAGAACTTCACTTTCGTTAAAGTCTGGGAGGAAAGGGGCTTGTTCTACTTGGTAGAGGGCAAATCCATTACTAGAAGCGAACACATCTGAAACTTCTCCTTTTGGAGTTGCAAACAAGGTGTTAACCTCTTCTGGGTTAGCAAAGTTTCCACTTAATTCAAACAGGTAGTATACTCCTGCTTTTCCACCATCGGCGGCAAAAGAGTCAATGCTGTTGGCAATAGCTGCTTCACTAAAGGTGATTTCATTATTATCTATTCTTGCCTTTATTGATGCGGCAGCCTCTTGGGTATCAACTGTAATAATAGAGATATCTATGAGAGAAAAATTTGCTGGGTTTGATTGGGCATATTGTTTAGTAGCATCATCTGGATAGAGAGAGGAGTCCAATACGACATAATCAAAGGCTTTTGATTGATCTCCAATTGCTACTATATAGTTTAATTCTTCATCACTAGAGAGGGTGGTGAGGATGTCAGAAACGACTATTTGAGTAGGAATTGATTCTCTAATTTGTTTCTTTAAAGAATTTTTAGATTCAATACTTGCTTTTTCATAGAGAGAAATGTCGAATTTCCCATCTTTTGAATAGGAGCCGCTATCAATAATTGCTTGGTTGAGTGTAGTCTCTGATACAAGTATCTTCGCCTCATCTGCCATTTGGTTTATTGCAGTATGAAAGACGGTACTTTCAAATGCACCGCGCCATATCTGATAGGCAGCTTGATCTGTATTACCTGTGTTGTTGCGCGCTTGTGCCTGATATTGAGAGTAGAAATAGTTACCAGGTTTAAATTCTATCTTTTCATCACCATAAGAGCCAAACTCTATTGAATTACTGTTTTGTGAAGACCCAAGAGATGGAACTACTACTCCAATAATTAATACTGTTGAAATAAGGGCAAGAATTACATACGTAGCTATTTTTGAAAATGTAATTGGTTGCTTATTCTTATTGCGTGATTTTCCTGAAACTTCTGACTGTGGAAGCTTTATCACTTTAGAATCTTCTTTCTGAGACTGTTTAGAATCCTTTGAAGGCATGTATGACCTCTTTTATGTCCAAATATCGTATCTTCCGAGGAAGATACCTTCGCAAAAATACCACACACTCCTACTCTCTGTCAACGAGAGTAATTGAC
>SABI01000183.1 GCA_009929055.1 Spirochaetia bacterium
ATGTAGATTCGCACTCCTGGTGTATAGATATAGATAAAGCAGAAGCTGCTATTACTGCTAAGACTAAAGCAATCATTCCTGTTCACCTCTATGGGTGTATTGCCAATATGGATGAGATAAAGAAATTAGCTACTCGTAAGAATCTCTTTGTTATAGAAGATGCTTCTCATGTCCACGGTAGTGAATACAACGGAGAAAAGGTAGGCACTCTTGGTAATATTGGGAGTTTTAGCCTCCAGATGTCAAAAATTCTCACCTGCGGGGAGGGGGGAATCCTCCTCACTAAAGATGAAGCACTGTGGCAACGATTAGATGCTCTACGTAACTGTGGACGAAAACGAGACAACTTCATAGTTGATGCAACAGGGGGTCTCTACGGGGAAGAGGGGGATTTTATTCAGTCGGGTAACTACCGCATTACAGAATTTCAAGCTGCGGTTCTTCTCGGCCAACTTAGTCGCCTTGATGAGCAAAACAGAATAAGAGAGAATAATGCCTCTTTATTAGACGAACTCCTCAGAAGTCTCCCTGGGCTAAGGACAATGCAACGAGATGATAGAGAGACTAAGAGAAGTTTCTTTAATTACTCTTTTATGTATGATGAAAAAGAGGTGGGAATTCCCACTTCTGTGATGAGAGAAGCTTTATCAGCTGAGTTAGGACTCCCTTTTGGACCAAGTTACCAACCCCTCAATAACTGCTCCCTCTATAGACCTCTAACAAAGAAGCGACACTCAATTTCGATAGAATATTTTAAAAAAATTAATCCACTTAAATATGAACTTCCTGTATGTGAAGATATTTATACCAATACTTCTGTAGTCTTTCATCACAAATATCTTTTAGGACCTAGTGATGATATGTATATGATTAAAGAGGCGTATCAAAAAATTATTGATCATAAAAAGGAACTATTATCTTTTACAAAAAAAGAATGATTGAAGTAAGCAAAAAAGACCCATTGGTAAGAAGCATTTAAAAATGAGAGAAATTGATGAATAAAGGAGAATAGTCTTGAAAACTGAATCAAAAGTATTTAAAGGTAATATGCAACAATATGGGATGATTATGGCCTTGGGGGCTATTATTCTCCTCTTTCAAATATTGACTGGGGGGGTACTACTTCGCCCCTTAAACGTAACAAATATTGTCCTTCAAAATGGGTACATTCTTATCCTTGCCATTGGAATGCTTCCCGTTATTATTACAGGGCGAATTGACTTGTCTGTTGGTTCAATTGTTGCATTCACCGGTGCTATTGCTGCTATCATGATAGTGAATTTACAAGCTCCTTTTATTGTAACCTTAATTGTTGTGTTGCTCATTGGAGCCCTGATAGGAGCATGGCAAGGGTTTTGGACTGCATATGTAGGAATTCCTGCTTTTATCACAACACTCGCTGGCATGTTAATCTTTAGAGGTCTCACTATTGCTGTGTTAAGTGGTCGCTCTATTGGCCCATTTACTTCCACTTTTAGGGCAATTAGTACTAACTTTATTCCAGACTTCTTTAAGGGAAGCTCTTTAAATATTACCGCTTTAGTATTTGGTGTGGTAATGGGAGTCTGTTTTGTATTAGTGAAACTAAACTCACGAGCTAAAACAAAAAAATATGGCTTTAGCCAAACTCCTACTTGGTTATTTATTGTTCAACTCTCCTTTATCTTTGCTGGAATTATGATTATTGCCTACTTCTTTGCAGCTTATAATGGAATTCCATATCTGTTTGTATTACTCGTCCTCCTTATTATCATCTATGCTTTTGTTACAAGTAACACCGTCATAGGACGACGAATTTATGCTATTGGTGGAAATGAACCAGCTTCTAGACTCTCTGGAATTAATACAAAAGCAATCATCTTTATTACAAACGTAAATATGGGCCTTCTTGCAGCAGTAGCAGGTATTGTCTTTGCTGCTAGGCTTAACGCAGGAACTCCTAAAGCTGGAAACTCGTTTGAACTTGATGCAATCGCTGCCTGTTTTATTGGAGGAGCGAGTGTAACAGGAGGTACTGGTACTATTGGAGGAGCTCTCTTAGGGACTCTTATTATGGGAGTTATGAACAACGGAATGTCCATAATCGGGGTCTCAGTAGATATTCAGCAAGCAATTAAAGGACTCGTTATCTTGTTTGCTGTTGCAATCGATTTCGTGATGAAAAGTAGGCGCAAATAGAGATGAGCCTATTTTACAGAAGAATACCAAAAGGAGGATCTGGTATGATGAAGAAAATGTTGATAGTAGTGCTATTAGTAGCATTAATGGTACCATTGTTTGCGGCAGGGCAAAATGAAAAAGCTGCAAAAGCACCTTTAGTAACATTCTTAATGCCAACGAAAGAGCAACCAATTTGGATTGCTCAAGGTGATGAGCTTGTTGCTAAGTTTGAAGCAAATGGGTACAGAACTCGTCTAGAATTTGCAGAGGATGTAGTAGAAAGACAAGTAGCCCAAATTGAAAACGCAGTATTACTTGGATCAAAATACATCGTTATTGCAGCTGTTGACTCATATGCATTATCGGATGCAGTAGAGAAAGCAAAGGCTGCTGGCACCTATGTTCTTGCAAATGACCGTTTGATAATGAACACCAAAGCAGTAGACTTCTATGTTACCTTTGACTTATTTGAATTAGGGGTAGCTCAAGGACGCTATATTGAAGAGACTCTTGGCTTAGATAAAGGGGCTAAAGGACCCTTTAACTTAGAAATTATTGGAGGAAGCCCTGATGATCCTAATGCTCAAGTCTTCTACAACGGAGCTATGAGTAGACTAAAACCCTACCTCGACAAAGGCTCTTTAAGAGTTCCAAGTGGACAAGTAGATTTCAACGTTATAGCCACACTTGCTTGGGATAGCTCAAAAGCACAAGCTAGAATGGATAACCTTCTTGGTGCCTATTACACAGATAAAAAAGTTGATGCAGTTCTTGCAGCCGCTGACTGTGTAGCTTTAGGGGCAATATCAGCACTCGCTTCAATGGGGTACGGAACTCCAGCTCGCCCATTCCCAATTGTTACAGGACAAGACTGTGAACTTACCGCTATTAAATCAATTATTAATGGACAGCAGTCAATGACAATGTTCTTAGATGCTGAAGTATTAGCAGACAAAACTTTTGAAGTGATTAGTTCCTTTGAAAAAGGGATGAAACCAAAACAAGATACTACATTCTATAACGACATGATTGATGTTCCTACAGCAATGTATGACCCAGTTCTCGTTACTAAAGATAACTACAACATAGTTGTTGAACGTGGTTTATACACAGAAGAAGATTTAATGTAGAGATACATTATGAGTTCCTGGAATTAATTTCAGGAACTCAACTCACTCATTTTTCGTAAGGGGGATACTACTTTGGCTGACAATAACATATTAGAAATGGAGAATATATCAAAAAGATTTCCTGGAGTCTTGGCCCTTGATAAAGTCTCTATACAAGTGAAGCAAGGGGAAATACATGCCATAGTTGGTGAAAATGGCGCTGGCAAATCTACACTAATGAATGTGTTAAGTGGAGTCTACCCAAGTGGTACGTATGACGGGAAGATTACTTTTCAAGGGAAAGATTATAGCGTTAAAAGTATTAGACAAAGTGAAGAGGCTGGAATTGCAATTATTCACCAAGAGTTTACCCTTATCCCCTATCTCAGTATTGCTGAAAATATCTTTCTTGGAAGTGAAAAATCTCATCGTGGAGTAATGAACTGGAATCAAACACGGGCAAAAGCTCAAGAGCTTACTCAATCTGTTGGCCTCCATCTCGATGTACTCACCCCTGCAGGAAGTATAGGAGTCGGGCAGAGGCAATTGGTTGAAATAGTCAAAGCCTTATCAAAGAACGTTTCTCTCTTAATCCTTGATGAGCCTACCGCTGCTTTAAATGAGATTGAGAGTAGGAATTTACTTGAACTACTAAGAAAATTTAAGAAAGATGGACTCACTTCAGTACTCATTTCCCATAAACTCAATGAAGTGATGGCTGTAGCTGACTCTATTACCATCCTTAGAGATGGAAAAACTGTAGAATATTTTGATCCTCATACCCAAGAAGTTACTGAAAAGATGATAGTAAAAGGGATGGTAGGACGAGAATTAGTGAATCGCTTCCCTGCGAGAAAAGCAGAGATTGGGGAAGTATTGTTAGATGTTCAACATTGGAATGTAGAACATCCTGCTATTATTGGAAAGAAAGTCTCAGATGACATCTCAATTCAAGTAAGAAGTGGTGAAGTAGTAGGTCTTGCTGGCCTCATGGGGGCAGGAAGAACTGAGTTTGCTATGAGCTTGTTTGGTAGGAGTTATGGAGCTAATATAACGGGAGATGTATATATAAGGGATAAGAAAATTCATCCAACAAGTGTTGCTAAAGCTATTAAAAGTGGCTTAGCCTATATTTCAGAAGATAGAAAAGGACTCGGCTTAGTTCTAAAAAGTAGTGTAAAGAATAATATCACCTTAGCTAATATGGACGCTATTAGTAATGGGGTAGTGATTAATAAGAATGAAGAGATTACTGTAGCTGAAAAAGCAGTTGATGAATTTAAAATAAAATGTCCAGATATTTTACAATTTGTCATAAACTTAAGTGGAGGGAACCAACAAAAAGTAGTTCTTGCTAAGTGGCTCTACTGTGACTCTGAAGTTTATATCATGGATGAACCAACTCGAGGCATTGATGTTGGAGCTAAATATGATGTCTATTCAATAGTAAACAATCTAGCTGCCCAAAAGAAAGGGATCCTATTTATCTCAAGTGAACTCCCTGAACTCCTAGGGGTGTGTGACAGAATCTATGTTATGAATAATGGTAAAATCATAGGAGACCTTCCTGCTAAAGGGACAAGCCAAGAAACTATTATGCATATGTTGATTTAAGAATAAGGCACATACAATTATAATTCTACTTTGTATAAACATACTTTGCCTCAGATTATATGTAAGGAAAGGGGATTCCAGCAAAGTTCCCTTCAAGGTATTGTTTTCTGAAGTTTGTCACATTCCTGACGCCCTCGAAGTCCGAGATTCGGCTTAACGTTGTCCCTTTATTCAGAGTTTTGTTCACAATTCCGATCTCAGATACTCTCATCATATCTTGCTCAATGATATCCGTATTATGTGTTGTGAAAATCAGTTGTGCATTAGATGTATTATAT
>SABI01000184.1 GCA_009929055.1 Spirochaetia bacterium
CCATGTCCATGCTGATGATGTAGCTCAACTATTCATGTGCGCTCTTGAAAGGCGTAGCGTCTCATTGGGGGAGAGTTTTCATGCAGTTGCTGCTAAAGCAGTTACCCTTCGAGGGTATGCATCATGGGCTTATCAATATTTTGGATATGAACCTCACCTTAATTTTTTACCATTAGAAGAGCTTAACAAGAGTCTTTCTAAGATAGATGCCTGGTTTACAACAGACCATGTAGGTAGAAGTCCTTGCTGCTCTATAGAGAAGGCAAAGAGTCTGTTAGGCTACACACCAAGATATACTTCATTTCAAGCTGTCCAAGAATCTCTAGAAGCTTTGATTAATACCAACCAAATCTGATAAGTTGTGCAAACTTTGTAGAGACAAAGATAATCATCTCTTTCATAAATCTTATTGGTGAGAATGACTCCTCTATGATATGATATCAATCAATCCATTATCCCTTATGATTCATAAGGATGTTGGTATGTGTTGATTTCTGTAATAGAAAAAAAACTGTGAGTAAAAAAGAGGAAAGGAAATGAAAAAAACTTATGTAATTGTGTGCATTTGCGCAAGTCTCCTCATGATGGGGAACATGCTCTTCGCTACTGGCTCTCAAGAGAAAGAACCTGTACAAAGTTCAACAGCTTTAGAGGAAAAAGTCTCTCTCTATGCTAGTATCACGGCTATTGAGCCGATACTTGAATCTTTCCAGAAAGATGTTGGTATTGTTGCTGAAAATACAAGAATTTCTACATCTAAATTTGCTTCAACTGTCTTAACTGAGTTCCAAGCAGGGAAGCTAATGGCAGATGTTGTTCAGGCCCCACTACCAGTATTGGAAATTCTAAAATCCTACGGAGTAGTAAAAGATTATGTTTCACCAGTTGGACAAACATATCCCGAGTGGGCAAGAAACAATGGAGGCATTTATCAATTTGGAATTGAGTATGTCGCCTTAATCTATAATACAGAACTTGTTAACCCTGCTGATGTCCCTAAGCGTTATGAAGACCTTACTCTTCCAAAATGGAAGGATAAGATTGTTATGGCAAATCCTGGCAACCACGCTACTACAATATCTTGGCTAGTTGGACTTAAAGAAAACAACGTTTTTGGATCAGAAGCGAAATGGATGGAATTTGTTAAAGGCCTTGCTGCCAATAACCCAATGTTTGTAGCCTCATTTGGACCAACTCCAGCACCTATCGAAAGTGGAGAAAAACTTATTGGAATTTCAATGCCAAAGTATATTATTACCAAAGCACCAGCTCCACTAGCTTGGGCACAAGTTGAACAGCCAATCCTTGGTTCTCCTCGAGCTATAGCTATTACAAGTAGCGCTCCTCATCCTAATGCAGCGGCAGCTTTCATGGAATACTGGTTAGCAGATGAGGCAATGTCTTTATTAGCAAATAAAGTAGGTGAATATGTTCTCACTCCAGGAGTATTCCCTCCTATCGACGGTATCGATAAAGCAAAAGTTATCCCAATTAGAGATCTTTCAGATGAAGAACTTGTAAAATGGGGTGCTGAATTTGAAAAGATCTTTACCCTGTAAGCAAAAATTTAAACTAGAGGACGTTTTTCATGGAAATCGAAATTCGAGGACTTAAAAAGTATTACTATTCAGAGGGAAAGACTATCAAGGCACTTGATGACGTGAATATCACGATTCCGGCAAACAAGATCTTTACCCTCCTCGGCCCTAGTGGATGTGGAAAAACCACCCTTTTAAGAAGTATCGTAGGCTTAGAAACTCCTGATGAAGGAGAAATCTTAATTGGTGATACAGTTGTGTGGTCGAATAAAAAGAACATCTATATTCCGACTGAGAAGAGGGGCTTAGGGATGGTGTTTCAAACCTATGCTATTTGGCCTCATATGAATGTATTTAATAATGTCGCCTATCCTTTGCAAAACCAAGGTATGCCGAAGGCAGAAATTGAAGAAAGGGTTCGTGAGACGTTAAGTTTTGTGCAATTAGAAGGTTTCGAAAAGCGTCCTGCTACCAAGCTATCTGGTGGGCAGCAGCAGCGAATAGCCCTAGCAAGGGCTCTCGTTGCGAAGCCTAAAGTTATTCTCTTTGATGAACCCCTTTCTAATTTGGATGCTAAGCTTCGAGAAGAGACTCGTAAAGAGCTCCGCTCGTTCCTTTCTGAATTGGAAATTACTGCAGTCTATGTAACTCACGACAGAGTTGAAGCTCTTTCCCTCTCTGATTCTATCGGGGTGATGAAATCAGGTAAGATTGTAGAAATAGGAGATCCCAAGAAAATCTACTTCAATTCTGAACACCATTTTGTTGCTGATTTTATTGGAAGATCAAACCTTATTCCAGCTCAAGTAAAAATAAGCAAAGATTCCTACACTATTGTAGAGACTTCCTTAGGGGAGTTTACCTGCCGTCAGAGGGATTTTCCAGTAGATAGTAATCTCACTTTATGCATCAGACCTGAATTTATCGATCTAATAGCATCCGAGGAGACTACTGATAAGAATATTCTCCATGGCGTTATGGAGACAATGGTATTTGTAGGAGATGTTTATGAGAGTGAAATTAGGGTATCTGATGTGTTGTTTATGGCCAAGGTGGACCCAGAAACAACCATAGCTGTTGGTGATAAAGTCTCTTTTTCTGTTAAACCGGAACATTGTCTTCTGGTTTCGAAATAGGAGATAGCTATAATGGTAAAACATCAATCCAGACTAACCTACCTCCTTATTGTGATACTCGCTTTGCTCACTCTCAGTCCAGTAGTAATGCTTGTTATTGGAAGCTTCTCTAAAGGATTGAATACCTTTGGAGATTTTACCGTTTCAAAATATGTTTCTGTATACACAGACCCATCATTTTATGGCGTATTGGGCAATACGTTAGTATTTGTGACCTTCTCTGCCCTGTTTTCCACTATTCTTGCTTTGTTTCTTTCATATTTGAACAACAGAACAAATATCCCAGGAAAATTTATGTTCAAGGTAATCTCTGTTGTCCCTATGATGATCCCTCACGTTCTCTTTGCAGTGAGTTGGGCTCTACTGATGAATCCCTCAAATGGGATTATTAACCTTGTCCTGATGAATCTTTTAAAGCTAGATTCTGCCCCATTCAATATCTACACGATTAGGGGTATGGTTCTCGTAGAAGGGTTGCTAGACCTTCCAATTGCTTATTTGATTATAGCTCCAGCTATGGCCTCCTTCGACATCTCCTTAGAAGAATCCTCAAGGGTTTTTGGAGCTGGAAATATGAAGACTCTCTTTAGAGTTACTCTACCAGTTTTGCGTCCTGCAATCTTAGCAGCGTTTATTCTCTGTGTAGTGCGAGCCCTTGCTTCCTTTGCAGTTCCTTCTGTATTAGGTATGCCAGGGAGAACTTATGTGCTAGCTACCTATATTTATCGAACGGTTACTACTGGATTTATTGCTGACTATGGCAAAGCAGCTGCTGTTGGTATGAGTATTCTTGTGGTTTCCATCTCCCTTATTTATGTCTATCGCTATCTTACTCGCTCAAGCGAAAAGTATGTTACTGTTTCGAGCCGTGGGTTTAAACCAGTAGTAATTCAACTAAAAAAAGCGAGGATTCCTTTGTTTATTGTTCTTGGTTTATTCTCATTCATCCTCATTGGACTCCCTATATTAGTATTGCTTTATACCTCTTTTGTCCCCTATTCGATGGTCCCAAGTGTGAAGGCTTTCTCTACAATGACCTTAGACCATTGGAAGAGTGTCCTTAGCGACCCAATATCTCTCTTGTCTTTGAAGAATAGTTTATTCCTCTGCCTTGTAGGGGCTTCTTTGGGTACTCTCCTTTCTGTCTTTATCTCTTATGTCATTGTAAAGGTGAAGACCAAAGCTTCTGGTATTCTTGAATCCTTGAGCTTCCTCTCCTTCTCTTTTCCAGGAATTGTTATAGGTATCGGGTTTATGTGGTTTTTCGTACGAACTCCTTTATACTCAACCATATGGGCTCTTCTCATAGGCTACATTGCCACCTATCTTCCTTACGGAATTAGGCCAATGACTAGTGCTTTTATCCAAATTCATAGCCACTTGGAAGAATCTTCTAGTGTATGTGGGGCCTCTTTTCTTACAACGATACGGCGTATAGTTGCACCACTTTTGATCCCTGGTATTGTCTCGGGTTGGATTCTTATGGCAACGATGTTCTTTAGAGAGCTCTCCCTTTCTGTCGTTCTCTCTAGGCCTGGGACAGAAACTATGGCAGTACAAATTCTCAGGTTCTCAGATGATGGACTTTGGGGAAGGCTCTCTGCTTTAGGTATCATCATGATTGGCATTTCTGTACTACTCGTGGTAATGGCTAATTTGGTCGGAAATCATTTTAAACCAGTAACTGATTAAATTGGGAGAAAATAATCTTTTAGGCCTTCCCCCTTTTAATGAGGAAATGGAGGGCCTAAATTATATTTTTTTATGGAGCTGATTTTCATAAATTACTTATTTGTCATAAGTAAATAAACATTAACATAGAACATAATTGACTTATAGTGGGATTGATAGTACCGATAAAGACTAAATAGACAATAATAGCTTGCTAAAGGAGGAGGTAATGTAGTAGGTTGTAGTAGATAGGAGGGTGCTTTGTGACATCAATACCCGGGCTTTGGGCGTTTGTTGTTTCTGCAGGCTTAATGATCAGCCTCTGGTTTTTTAGTCTACAATACTTTAAGCAACCAACTGGAAAAGCTTTTTTCTTAATTATTACCTCGGCACTTTTTTGGTCTCTGACATACATTGGAGAGTTGGTTATTGCTGATTTTAGTCTGAAAATGGTCTTTGTTCGATTACAATTTATTGGCATTAATACATTTCCCCTCTCGTGGCTAATCCTTGCAGCCCTACATACAAAGGTTCACATAAAGAAGTCCGTATGGGCTCTTATTGCATCTATATGGCTTATATTATTTGTGTTTATCTTTTTCATCCCTGCTCCAAACCTCTTTTGGGGACTCCCTACACTTGTGGACTTAGCTCCTAGTTCTTCAATGTTTGTGATAAACTACCATTACGGTCCTCTTTTTTATTTTCTACTTATTCCTTATGTGTATGTGCTTTTATTCTTTTCATTCCTTTTTATGGTAAAAGGATTATCAAAAGGGCATGTATTTTATCGTAAGCAATTAACCTA
>SABI01000185.1 GCA_009929055.1 Spirochaetia bacterium
TCATATCGTTTGGACGCTTCTTCGAGTTCTTGTTTCTTGAGAAGTGTTTTAGCAAGGTCACCTTCATTAGCCTTATACTCATTCATAAGTTGTGAGCCAAAAGGATTGTCTGAATTGAGCATGCCAATAACATTAAGGTCGTTTACTATTCCAACGACCTTGTCGTCTATTTCTTTTGTAACTTTTGTTGCAGAATTGCCATTACTACCCCATGTAGTTTTATTGAGCCATTTTTGATCAAAGAACCATGGAAGAGTCCTAATATATTTATCAACAGACTCATCCTCTTTGGCTAATCTCTCGGTCTTTACTTCTTCTATGTCTTTTAATCGCTCTTGTTCCCATGAGTCTTTAATGGATTTGATCTTGTCTGCTATCGGTTTCTTCTCGTCGTCGATTCTCTTAACCAACTTCTTGATAGGGTCTGCGATAAAATTCTCAAAAGGAGTTTTCCATTCTTTATCTAGGGCGATACGACTATCATTAAGTTCCTTAGATAGAGTGTTTAGCTCAGACTGAGCCTTTTTTACTTCTACTTCATCGGCAGTATTTACATCAATCTTTGCAACAGACTGAATCTTGCTCTCTACGTAAGCTGTAAGCTCATTTATGTTAATCCTTGCATTTCCTAGGACGATAGCTTTACGGACAGTTATTTCCCTTCCTGCTACATCACTAGGCTTTACTTTTGGGTCATCAAAACCTGTAATCTCTACTTTCTTCACACCATTGTCATCAACAACCTCAAATGTTGGTATATTGATAACAGGTTCTACTATTTCAAATTCTGCTTGAATATTTTTCTCACTCACACCTTTCTCCTTATGATATTTTTTTGTCTGGCATCTGTCGTAGATCGACACGCCTTTTCATTTCTATAACTTTGCTAATCACAAATTGGATTGACTTCCTTACAACAGGGTCATCGATAAAGTACACATGTCTCACAATTGACTGTTTGTTGAATTGAAGTTGCTCAAAACCATCTTCGACTTTCTTATACACAGGAAGCTCAACCAATGAATTTACAAACCAATATTTTCTTCTTGTTACATATAATTGTTGGCATCCTTGGGCTAAGTACCAGGGTGGACACATATCCATCCACCCGTAAAAATCTTCCTTCTTTCTTACTAAAGCTGTCTTGCCCTCATAGACTCCTAAATCACCTTTATACAGAGTCCCCACATAGCCAGTAGGACTTGTAAGAGTCCAAGGTTTATCAGACACGTACTCCATATATCCGTCTAAAGTTGCCCCTATGAATGGATATTTCTCGTCAAGCACAATATCCCAAGGTGCTGTTCTTATAGAGAACACACCACGATAATCTAGTTCGAATAATTTACGGAGAGGGTCTTCTGCATCAGTTCCGTATCTCACCCTAAGGTTCTCTGAAATATCCTTAATTGGTTTTAGTCCGATTTTTTCCATATAAAGCTCAACTTCATCTTTATAAGGATTTAATCCAGCACAAACAGAGGCAGAGGAAGCTCCAAAGAAACCTTCTCTATTCACGACTCTCCAAGCGAGCCAATCTTGCTTAGTAGAGTTGCTAATAACCATTATTTTGATTCCTTTATGGCAACTTTCCTTAACTCCTCAACAGCCCTGTATGTATCTAAAATTACTTCCAAATCGGCAATATCCTCATTGGCTTTTTTAAGTTCCTCCTTGACTTCATCTAGTTCTTTTTTACAATCACTTGCCCTTCTTTCAGCCCAAGACAGGTTGCTTTCTAAACTAGAAATTTTCTCACCAGCAACTTCTAAAATTTTCTCAATACCATTTGTCATCTGCATATTTACCTTCCTTTTGGGTTATTGACGTGTTCGGAGACACGACTATTTTCTACAACACCAGCTATCTACTGGCGTTGATTTTTCAATAATCAATATTCTTAAATATTATGTAGGCTTTTCTTCTGTTTTAGAGAGCCACTCCATCACGGCAGAAGGTCTGAAAAGAACCCTTTTCCCGAATTTAACAACAGGTATTTTGTTATCATTAACATACCTACTCAGAGTCCTCACAGAGACTCCAATCTGTTTGGCACACTCGTTGTAATCCCAAGTAAGCTTTTCAGTTGAGTTTTCCATGTTCAACCTCACTTGTTACTTGAGACAATCCCTTTTCAACCAAAATGTTTACCATTTGGTTGAAGGATCTATTATCCTCTAGTGCTGCAAGTTCAATCTCTTTGACAAGATTTTTTGATATTCTCAATGTGGTTCTTTTAATTTTTGTGTTTGATTTATGTTCCATGACGTCACAATAGCATCACTTTGACGTCAAGTCAACATAAATTTGCACCAATTTGACATAAAAGTGAGTCACTTTGCCAATGATGTCATATTTGATGTTATATTTGATGTCATAGTGACATCACTATTGCGTTCTTAGATAGATAGTGATATATTTGAAATATTCCCAAATGAATATAAGGAGGGGATGTATGAGTGATAAAGAAGAAGAGTTAAAACGGTATTCATTAAGGTTGAAAGCTAGTTTGGCAACACGAATAGAGGATTTAGCTGATAGTGATAACAGGTCATTTAATAATCAGATTATTGAATTAATAATCAAAGGTTTGGAATTAAGAGAAGCCGAAATTAATCATTTATCAAATCTTAACCCACTAAAAATTGTCAAAGATAGTAAAACCGATGGAGATGATTCATTAAAACACAAAAACGCTCTCGCCCACAATAATTATACAAATAAAACCAAACAACTGGGTTGAGAGCTTCTCAATGCCCCAAAATAGTATACAGCGAAAATCAAGGTATTACAAATAAAGATTGTTTTTATATAATTAGTGAAATATCACTAATATGTCAAAAGGAGAAGTCTGATTATGAAAAAATTGGCAAACATGTTGATGATTCTATCACTAGCACTCATGGTAGTAAGTTGTGCAAACTCCCTCTCATTCGAAAAAGAAGATGGCTCTCACGATGGAGTTTTTATAGACGAAAACGTGAAAGCAACGATTGATTTTAGTCGCGATGATAAAAGCGTTTTCTTTATAATCGAAAACCTATCTGGTGATACAATTCAAATAAACTCACACAAATTCTCTTACAATGGGAACTTGCTTATAGATTTCTCTGATAGGAGAATGGACACCCCCATGCCTATTAGCGATACCATGCTACAACCTGGTGGAATAAGCAGGAATATCATGTCGGTGAAGGGGTCAACACTCTATTTGCAAAGTCTTGGGTATAAAGATATGCCTTGGTTAGAAAATGCCTCTGTTTCAGACTTTATCTTTGTTTATTCAATTAATGGGGAAGAAAGATATATTAAATTTTAGTTTTTGAGAGTATTTACGAGCCATGGGATTATGAGGATAGGCAAAAGATTACCCTCCCTAAGGGATTTTTACGTTGCGTCAAAAAAATGTTGGAGAGTTGAGATAGGACGAGGCGCGCACAGTCTGGGTCTCCTCCCTCTTCGATCTCCACAGTACCTTTTTTGAACGCAAATACGCTACATATAGCGTTGTAGGTTTTATTCCAGTTCTTCCTGGTGCTGGGGTTTGTCTGGGATCGCTGCCAGAGAAGAAGGGCGCGGGCTCTTCTTCCTTCTTCCACTGCAGGGAAGAGGAAAGAGCATAAAAATGCTTTTCTAGCTTTACACATGCCCATATATGAGATATATTTGATATGTCTCGTATGAGATATATTTATTTGAAAAAGGGGTTTTAAGATGACTACAAAAGAGTTTTACAAAATTGAGACTATGATAGGGGATGGATGTATTAGATTTGATACATCAAAAGGGTTCTTCTTTGCTAATTTTGGCTTGAAAGATGGATTTTCTTATAGTGAAGATATGGACAAGCTATTAGAAGAAGAAAGTATTGATCAACAACAATATGACAACATCATGGATTACATGACACAGTATATGAAAGAAATGTATGTAAGCGCGTATATTGATAGAATAGATCTTCTTGTTGACGGCTACGATGAAGAACAAGACAGGTCTAGCGGCTCGCCCTGGTGCACACAAAGCCTATATGATGATATGACCTTAGATATGATAGGGTATAAAGCTTATACTGCTGCAGAAAAAGACGCGCCCGCCCTTGCTGGGTTTATTGATGAAGACGAAAGCAACCTAGGACATGATGGTGTCTTCTACATAACTCTTAACTGCGGGATCATGTACAAGGATTATGTGACAGAGAAAAAAATTGTATGCAGAAAAGGCAAAGATTATCAAAAGATATATACTTCTCTTTCTCTTGAATGTGAAGCATTAAAGAAAGCCGGCCACACTTATTTTATTGATACTGAGTTATTAGATCAAATAGAAATTACTGCTATGAATTTTCAAGAGGTATTAGAAGAAATTGATGGACATGTTGATCCTGATTTATACGCCGCTTCTTATGCGCTTGATTCTTTAGATAAGAATGATGAAGCATATACCGAAGATGGCATAGAGTATCATCTCGACTACTTGTTCGAGCATAGCGCAACATTTGACAAAATCCAAGCTTCTCTCATAGCTGAAAATTTTGTCGGTTTAAGATAGTATCAACTGCGCGCCCTGGGGGCTAGCTGGTCATACAGCAAGCGCAGCATATCACTTGTATAAGTGAATTAGTTTTTTTAAAGGGGTTTAGTATGGAAGTCAAAAAATTTACAGTAGTTTATGGAAAAGATGGAAACGATGAATTTTGTAGTGACAATTTTAGAGAGGCTGTTGATTATGCAAAAACGGCTGTTTGTTCTAGTGCTTTCCCTGTTGCTATTATTTCACGTGTTCATATTATAATCATAAATGTGATGCGTAACTGTGCTATTTTTAATTTTGTTAAATAGCTCTTGTATAAGAGTTAAAAATATTTGTGAAAGAGGTTTAAGATGAGTAAAATTGTAAAAGTTGTTTGCAATCGAAAAAATGAGCAATCTATTGAGAAAGCGGAACAAGCAAAAAGTAAGCTTGAGAATAGGGGATATGATTTATATCAAACAATCTCAAGCGTTAATAGTGTGATCTTGCTTTATAAAAGAGCAATGTAAAAGACTTGTATAAGTCTAAAATTTTAAGGGGTTTAATCATGAGAAAAGAATTGATAAAAGAGTATTCAAAATATACTAAAGCGCAGTTGTTAGAATTATTAATAAGTGAAAAAG
>SABI01000186.1 GCA_009929055.1 Spirochaetia bacterium
GTTGATTTATAACGATCACTCTCTTCATACATTAGATGGTATACAGGAGATGTAATGTAAGAGAGGACAATAGGGGCTTCCCCTTCTGTAAATAGACCATATCCACTTGACCAGCCATCAGCTATTGTTAAAATATTCTCTTTTACAGCTCTCCACCAATCAAGGTAATTTTCCCCATAGACCATCACAGTCCACTCTAACAATCCCATTCCTACACTACTGGTTCTTGGGTCCATTATGATGATGCTTTTTTTGTACATCGGGTCTAATAGATCATCTAAGGAAGTAGGAATTACAGATAAAGACTCACTATCGTAGTTAAAGGAGTATGAGGCGTAGTTAAATGGGAGAAGAGAATAGGTTTCATCAAATTGAATTGAGAGGGGGATTTCCTCTAGCACAGGAGATTCATAAGGGATAAATAGATTAGAGGAGAGAGTTTTAGAGAGAAGTTCATGAGAAATTCCAATAACCACATCTGCTTTTGGTGAATTTTTTTCAAGTTCTAACTTTGTTAATAATTCACCACCATTACCTACTGAAACAAGGTTAACTTTAATTCCAGTAGCCTCTTCAAACATAGGGACTACAATAGGCCCAGGGCCCCATTCACTTACGAAAGAGTCGTAAGCATAGACTGTGAGGATATTATTTTCCTCTTTTTCTTGGTTTCCGACAGCAAAACCAGCTGATACGCACAAGACAGAGACCAACAAAACGCTAAGTATGTTTCGGTATTTCACCTTATATACCTCCATGAGTGTATTTCTGTCTGTGGGGATACAATAAATTTGAGTTTACTAACACTTCCCTTCGCTAGCATTACCTAGATCAGGTTCAACGGGTGTAATCTCAGGCCATTTAGTTGACCACCCCAAGACATCTATGAATATAGGAGAAGAACTGTTATCTGTCAAGCAACCCCAGTTCTTTCCCATTATGTTCAATGACACTAAGGATTGAATCTGTCTTAAAAGGACCTGGGAAGTTAACAAGTTCTACATAGTTTCTCCCTTCTTTAGAAAATGCCATGCCACCAGGAGAGTGATAGTTATCTACAATAGTTGCAAATTGAAGCTTTTCTATCTCCTTTACATCACTCATGGTAATTTCTTGTGGACCATATACAGCAACAACTGTGTACCCTAAAGACTCAATAAATCCTTTTTGGTGATACTGAACAATTACCCTTTTTTCACTTTCACTTAAATTCTTTACATTTTCTTTAAGGGTATCAAAAAGTGAGTCAAGAGAAGTAAGCCAAAGGGTACCTTCTTTTTGTGTCCCAAGTAGTGCAGATATCTTTTCTACATTACCCCTTAATAGCTGGGGGGTGTTTCCTGTTGTGACTTTATAAATTTTGTTTTCATCAATGTTCGCTGCACTGACAAGCTTCTTCATAAATCCTTCATATCCTGCCCAAAATAAAAGATCCCCTTTTGTTGCTGTAATAATATCTTTTGGAGAAAAGTCATACTCTGGTGGATGTTTTAAGGTAATTGGGGCAAGGGTAGTAATCTTCTTTGCACCTGAAGCTTCTACTATTGCACTTACCCAAGAGGTACTTGAAATGATAGTTGGCCCCATGGAGCTCTCTCCAGCATAGGACTCATACCGAGAAACACTTGAATCATCATCGATTACCTCTTTTTGCCCTTCAGCAAAGAGTCCTGTTGAAATAAAGAGACTTCCCATTAATAGGGTGATAAGAAATACCTTGTACTTAGAAATCATAAAAAACTCCTTATGTGTTAATTTTTAGTGATGTAAGCAAACAAATAGACTAAAGCCAATATTAAAGTGGAAACGAGAGCACTCGAAGCTCCAATAGGAAGGCTGAAAAAGAGGGCAACAAGAAATCCTAAAAACGCCGTAAGAAAACCAAAGAGGGAAGTGAGGAGGAGGGTAGAGAAGAAGTTCTTTGAAATTCTTAGAGCAGCTACTGCTGGAAGAAATAAAAGGGCATCAACTAACAAAGCTCCTACTAACTTTAACGCTGTGGCTACACTAAAGCCTAGGATGATGAAAATAAGGTTCATCATCATCTTAACTGGAACTCCCAGAACTTGAGCAAGTTCTGGATTTAATAAAATTAATTGAATTTCTCGATAAGTAATAGTAAAAAAGAGAATCACGACGATACCTAGAAAAATAGTAAGAAAGAGATCTATGTTATTCATCAACAAAATATTGCCAGCAAAGATATCAAATACTTCCATAGCAGGGACGTTTGTTGCCGCTAAGATAACAAAAGCTCCAGCTAGAGAACCGGTCATGAAAAAAGCGCCAATACTACTCGCTTTCTCTTTTTTATCGCGGGTGAGTAACCCCATAATTAGAGATATTGTTACAACAAAGAAATAAGCAAATAGTGTGGGAGAAAGATTGAAAGCTATAGCAATAGCAGCCCCAAAGAGTCCTACATGCATTAAAGTAAAACGCATTGTCATAAGGTGTAGTGGGATAATTATTACTCCAACGAGAGAGAGTGTAGAGCCAGCAAAAAGCATTCCAATGAATGCGTGCAATATAATAGGGATACTAAGTGCTTCAATAATAGTGTTCAACTTATGTGCCTCTCTATAAGGGTATGGTTTTCTAATAAAAAGACTCTTTGAACATACTCTAAATGAAGTGTGTCGTGGCTGATGATGAGCATGGTAAATTGAAGTTCTTTTTGAAGTCTTTCAATAAGTTCAACTATCTCTTTTTTAGATTCTTTGTCGAGATACGTTGTGGGTTCATCAAGAAGTAAGAGGGATGGAGAGCGAATAATAGCTCTCGCAATGGCTACTTTCTGCCTTTGTCCCCCAGAGAGAGCCCTTAGGTCTCGGTGAGAATAATCACTCATTCCAACCATCTCTAAAGCTTCAACAGCTTTTCGTCTGTCCTGTTTTGAAGAACGTTTAAGGTAAGAAAAGTTTTTACCATAGAGTCCAAGGAGGACACTCTCTTCAACTTGAGTTGCTATTTCTGATTGCATTTGTATTTGAGGAACATAGGAAAGTTCTTTGTGGGAATGTGTTGGTGAATTTTTCTCATTTAAAAGGTGACCGAACAAAGTAATAGTCCCTTTTGTTGGATATATTTGATGACAAAGGAGTTTGAGGAGAGTTGTTTTTCCTGCTCCGTTTTCCCCAACTATCATCACTTTTTCCCCTTTCTGTAAGCTAAATGAGATCTCTTGTAATATGGGTTCATTTTTCTGATAGGCAAAACTTACATTCTTAAAAGTAAGTATATGTTCCTCTATTGCCATGCTAGTTCCTCTACCATAGATTCAGGTGCTACAATAGAAATTTTGCCAACAACGTGAGGTTGCTTCATTATTTCTGTTGCCCACCGAGAAATCTCTTTATTTTTTCCATGTACAACAAGAATTTTTAATGCAACATTTTCCTTTATGTGTGAAGTGAGGTTTGTAAGGATATGAATTGATGGGTATGGACTGATAGGGACTCTAAGGAGGGTTGTGTTAGCTTTATAGATAAGTGAAATTACAGAAGTTACTTCACTCTCATCATTCTCATTACCTAATTCAATTAACTGTTCTTGAATTAATTGTCGTATAGTTTGGCTTCTATTAGCAAAATGGTACTCTTTTGTATAATTATCGAGCATATCTACTAATTGTTTATCCATAGAAACGCCGAAACGAACTAGGTTTGACATAGTACCTCCTTTCTGGTGAGGCAATAGTAACACGAAAAATTAAAAAGATGCTACTATTTTGGTTCAATTTTTTCTTCTATAGATGCGTTCTTCATTAAAACTCCTCATCCAAAGATTGACCGCTCGGGTGTGAGAGATTAGAATTAGAGTATGGAAACTTTAGTAAGCACTGAGACATTAAGAAGTATTGATTCTGCGAGTATACATGAATACTCTATTCCCCCTCTTATTCTCATGGAACATGCTGGAGTGAAAGGCTTTTCTGCCCTCTTAACTCATCTGAAAAACACTTCTCCTCCTCACCTAAATCAAAGAATAGTCTTTGTTGCAGGGGGAGGAAACAATGGGGGAGATACCCTTGTAATGGCTAGAGAAGCCTATTTACGAGGGATGAAAGAAATTTCTATTGTTCGAACAGGAACCCATATTTCCACCTCGTGTAATTCTCATATAACAATCTGTCAATCATTAGGGATTCCTATGCATGAAGTCTCTATTGTGAATAACCAAATTGATGAAAAAAGCCAACAAATTTTATCCCAAGGCGATATAATTATTGAAGGAATTATGGGTACTGGTCTTAGAGGTAAGCTTAATGAACAAGTAGCCACTCTTGTATCATATATCCATACTCTCCATACAAAAGGAACGTATGTGGTGAGTGTCGATATCCCTTCTGGTTGCTCAGATACAATACCAGCAACTCAAACCCATATTCATTGTGATCTTTGTATCACTTTTGGCCTTCAAAAAAGTGCAGCATACCATCCAATGAGTAGATCTTCTTGGGGGAAGATAATACGGGTAAACCCATCTTTCCCCTTACCTTTATTAGAAAATGCCAAAAAAAGTGCCCAATTAGCAACAATTGATGATGTTGTGTTAAAAAGGATGGAAAGTAGTGATTACAAGAACAAAAGGGGACATCTTGCCCTTTTTGCGGGGTCTCCCTTATACACAGGAGCCCCTAAAATTACCTCTTCTAGCGCCTTTCATAGTGGGGTGGGACTTGTTACCCTCTATTGTGATGAAGAAGTTGCCCCTGTTATAAAAAGTGAAACTGCCTCCCTTATTGTCACTTCTGTTCCTAAAGAGGTGGTTATTCAAAAAGAGTCCCTTATTGATAGATATGATGCCATTGCGGTTGGCTCTGGGTGGCAACTTTCCCATAGGAAAGAGCAGATGCTTAGCCTCCTCCATTCTCGGTTACCCATGGTGTGTGATGCTGATGCAATTGCATTATTTGCCTCTTTAGTTACTGAAAAAAAGATAGCCTTAGCAGATCATGGTCCACTAATTTTTACTCCTCATCCAGGGGAACTTGTGAATATGTTAGAGATATTAGGGATGCCTATCCTTGCCCAAGAAGTGCATATTATGGGTACTAGTGAGTCTTTTATAGACTCTCTTATTAAAATATCGAGAGCACTTCATGCAGTACTTGTC
>SABI01000187.1 GCA_009929055.1 Spirochaetia bacterium
GGGGAGAAATTATCAAATTGAAAGAATATGGCGTACACACAAGAAGAGATAAATCAAAAGTTTGATGAAATATTAAATGAGATTGCAGCGGGGAGTCCGGCATATAAAGCTATGAAGGGTAAACTTGCCCCTTCTACATTTTATGAGATACTTGAAAGTGATGCTGACAAGGCAAATAAATACGCGCGCGCGTGCGCACAGAGAGCCGATTTAATCTTTGAGGAAACGCTAGAAATAGCAGACGAAACAGACAACGATATAATAGATATTGAAGGCACAAAGGTAGAGAATAACAGACTAGTACAACGGGATAAGTTAAGGGTAGACACCCGCAAATGGTTTTTATCAAAGTTGCACCCAAAGAAATACGGAGATAAGACCGAGGTAGATTTGAATTTAGGAGAAAAAGAGACTTTGAGCAAAGAGGAATTCTTAGCCAAGCTGAACAAAGCAAGAGAGAAAAGTGAATGACCTAACAGACATATATAAGAATAACAAGGAAGGGCTTAACCCTAACCTTGTTTTTTTGCTTAGAGAGTGGGAGAGGTATAAGATATTAGCTTTGCAAGGCTCCACCAGATCTGGCAAGACTTATTCTATTGTTGACTTCATTATTTGGTTAGTAGAAAACTACAATGGGCTAATTATATCTGTTGTCAGGGCTACATTGCCTAGTCTTAAGACTTCTATCCTCCGGGACTTCAAGGATGAGATGTTGCGTTTCAATATGTGGACTGATGCTAACTTCAATAAGACAGAGTTAGAGTATAGGCACAATGGTAATATAATAGAGTTCTTCTCTGTTGATGACGAGCAGAAAGTCCGGGGGCGAAAAAGACAGGTATTGATTTGTAACGAGGCAAACGAGATACCTCAGGATAGGATGATGCAACTACTCTTAAGGACAGAGGGCTTTGCTATCATGGATTATAACCCATCTATGACAGAGAGTCATGTGTATGATATATTAGAGAGAGATGATTGTGCTATGATTATCACTACATATAAGGATAACCCACACCTCAGCCCGGCTATAATTGAAGAAATAGAGAGGCTTAAGGACACAGACGAGAATCTGTGGAAGATATACGGGTGTGGTATCCGGGGCGAGGATAGAGCTGGAGTGATATACACTAGATGGAATAAGACGGAGAATATACCATCCGATCTGCCATTTTGGTATGGTGTGGACTTTGGTTTTACCAACGACCCTACGGCTATAATTAAGATTTTCTATAACAAAAAAGAGAGGTTAATTTATCTTAAGGAGGTGGCATATGAAAAGGGGCTGATGAACTCAGATATAGCGAACATAATTAAGCAAGACATACGGCAAACTAAGGTATCTATATATGAAGATTTATATATTCAAGGTGGTAAAATCTTCCGGGACAAGGAGATTGCAATAGACGACCTACAAGGCGAGATGAGGGAGGTAGTGAGCAGGGAATTAGAGAAGATAGAGAAGCTATATATACCCATCTATTGCGACTCTGCAGAGCCCAAGTCAATAGTAGAATTACGGCAACATGGACTATCTACCTATCCTGCTATCAAAGGCGGGGGATCTGTAGCTTCGCAGATATTATATTTGTTTAACTTTAGGATACTATACGATGGCGTAAACATAGACAACGAGAGAAAAAAATACAAGTGGAAAGAGAGAAGATTAGGAGATAACTTTGATAATGTGCCACTAGATGCTTATAATCACGCTATGGATGCTGCGAGGTATGGCATATATACGCACCTAGTAAGAGAGGGTTAATAAGTTATGTTATATAATCAAAATTTAAAGCATAAAGTAGGGGGAAAATGTTATTATTGTGAAAATTTAAGTTATGGGGTGGATTAAAAATAGCGAGATAGAGGCTTTAAGGAAAGAGATAAAAGGGTTTTATGATGGTGCCCGGAATGTGGATAATGAATACTTAAAGCAAGTGATGGAGTTCAGCAATGCCAGACTCCAGCTAGTTGATTTCTCAGAGGCTAATCGTGATGAGCTAGTGAGATACTATAAGCGGAATGGAGTAGTAAGGGGCATAATTGACACTACTATAGCCTCAGCAGTAGGGGAGTTATCGGATTACATTGAACTAGTAAATAAAGATAATAAGGTAGTCAGCCACTGGTCTGTTGATGTGTTGGAGAGACCAAACGACCTATACAATAAAAGGAAGTTTATCAAGGCGTGGGCTATAAACAGACTGATAACCGGAGATGCTTTTGTGTACGGATTAGAGGGCGTAGGGCTGAACAAAGAGCAGTTTAAGGAGTTGTTCCTTATTCCATCCCACGAAGTGGAGATATTAATAGGGGATATACTTAAGCCTATCCGGGGATATAAGCTTAAATCTAACGCTTCTTTTGACGCAAAAATGACCCCGCAAAACACTATGTTTTCTAGGGACTACAACCCTACATCTAATAGTTATTACGGATTATCTAAACTATATTCAGCTGCTTATATGGTTCAGCTGCTGGAGAAAGCCGACAAGAGGCAAAATACTAGCCTAGATAACGGGGGAGTTAATGCTTTGATTACACCTAGAGCAGATGCTACGGGCACAGTTACCGTCATGCAGAGAGACCAGATAAGGGAAGAGTTGAACCGGAAAGGGAGAAGCAACTACAATGGGTTCCTTCCCGATCCGGTGGATATTCATAAGCTAGGCGACACGCCGGTAGATCTAGGAATATTAGAAGCTTCACATTATGCCATCAATGCCCTATGTTTTGCATATGGTATTTCCGTTGATACATTCCTTGCCCAGAGTAAATACGAAAATGCAAAAGAGGCCAAGAAGCAGATTTACGAGATGGCGGCTATTCCTCTTATTAATGAGTTCTTAGAGGACTACACTAGCTTCTGTAAGCTCAAAGGCATGAGGTTTATTTTGAACACAGACAAGATAGAGATACTTCGCAACCCTAAAGAGCAGTTAGAGATAATGGCCGCAGCTCATTGCACTTTGAATGAGAAGAGGGAGTATCTAGGATATGAGAGGATAGAAGAGGCCTTTGCCGACAAGCCGATGATCCCGATGGGAGTATCTTTTGGCGACCCTAATCAATATGATATTAATGAGACTGAGATATAGGATATTTGTAGAGGAAGATAAAGCAGGGGTATTTTTATACCTCTGTTGTCTTTTTTTATCATTTATACCAAATAATTTATCAATAATTTATGATGACGAAGTAATAATAGTTAGCTATGAAGATTACCCCACAACAGAGGTCAAATGAGAAGAGGAAGCGGCTCCAGGCACTTAGGATAGGCAAGACCTATTCCAAGCGGTTAGATAGTGCTAGACTTAATGAATTAGAGAGAGTGCTAAGATTAGCCGACAACTATCCTATAGATGACTGGGCAGAGGAGCTGCCTAAGCTAATCAATGAGAAGTATCTGAAGAGGTGGTATAAGGATTTGTATATAGGCGTAGGGCTCCCGGCGGCAAGGGAAGAAGTAAACGAGTTCATGGGGCAGAAAGCAGAGCCATATAAAGACATGTGGGAAGAAGCCTTAGAAGAGTGGATAAGAACAAAAGCAGGGAAGAAGATAAAGCTAATAACAGGGACTTTCAAAGATTGGTTCAGGGGGGCAGTTAAGGAGGCCATCAAGGACAAGGAGGGCATAGAGTTTTCTGTTCAGAGCCTCTTTGAGAATGTGATGAATCACTATGTAGAAGTGAAGGAGTGGCAGATAAGGAGGATTATACAGACGGAGTCTCTTGCTGCTCTTAGTGTAGCACAGGCAGAGAGTATAGACGCCCTGGGAATACGATATACTAAGACTTGGGGCATAAGCGGTCATAACACAAGACCGGCACACATGGTGATGGAGGGTGTTACTATTAAAGACGATGAGTATTTCGTAGTAGATGGAGAATATTTATTATATCCAAGAGACATAGGGGGTTCAGCCGCTAATGTTATTAATTGTGCTTGTTTTGTAATCAGGAGGCCAATCGGTAGAATATAATATTTTGGGGTAGTTAACTAAAATCTATAGCCCTTAATTTAGACATAGGCTTATATTAGCAGCAAATTGTAAGCTATGGAGTTTAAGAGACAGGAGATAGAGATTAAGGCTATTCAGGAGGGAAAAAACCTCTTTGTGGAGGGCTATGCCGCTATATTTGGTAATGTAGATAGTTACGGGGATGTGATTATTCCCGGAGCTTGTCGTGTTACAATAAGCGGAGCAGAGGGGAAGAGGATAAAGTTATGTTACCAGCACAACATAGGCAATGTAGTAGGTAAGATAATTGAATTAAAAGAAGATGACCGAGGCTTATGGTTCAAGGCTAAGATATCAAACACGACTCTAGGGAAGGATCTGGTGGAGTTGATTAACGATGAGGCGATAAATGAGTTGTCTATAGGGTATAATGCAACGGAGTGGGATATAAATGCGGAGCAGGGAGTCAGATACTTAAGAGAGATAAAGTTGTATGAGATATCCTTTGTCAGCAGAGCAGCGAATAACGAAGCCACAATAACCACAACAGAGGTAAAGCAAGAGAGGGAGGCTAATGAGATGACCGATGAAGAGTTGTTGGCTAAGAAAGCCGAGATTGAGAGAGAGATAGAATCACGAATTTTTAATAAATTTTTAAAAAGTATATAAGATGGAAGAAATGGAAGTGAAGGCTCAGGAGTTGAAGAGTCAATTAGAGGCGATAAATGCCGAGAGAGAGAGTTTTAAGCAAGAAATTGCAGAAATGCAGTCTAAATTACAAGAGGCGGAAACAAAGGGGCAAGCCTCAGAAGATGAAGTTAAGGGGATAAAAGAGCAAATAAACGCCCTGAATGAGAGTTTAAATGAAATTAACAAAAAAACGACTATGGTAGAGATGGAGAGACAGGGCACATTTGTTGATGCTCTGAAGGAAGTATTTGAAAGCGATGCTTTTAAAAGTGAATTTAATGAGTTGCTTGATGGCAAGAGGGCGAAAGCTGCTTTTGAGGTTAAGACAGACCCTACCTCAGTTATCCTTAGCGGGATGACAGGAGATGTAACAAGGACATACGCTTATGGCGGAATAAAAGGCTCTTTGTATGA
>SABI01000188.1 GCA_009929055.1 Spirochaetia bacterium
GTTGTAGGTTCATCTAATATATAGAGTGTTTTTCCTGTACTCTTTTTTGCTAATTCAAGGGAGAGTTTGACCCGTTGGGCTTCTCCTCCGCTTAAGGTGAGAGCTGACTGTCCTAATTTAATATATCCAAGTCCAACTGATTCTAGAGTCTCTATTTTTCGATGAATAGAGGGAATAGCTTTGAAAAATTGAGAAGCTTCACTTACTGTCATATTAAGAACATCGTAAATATTTTTCCCTTTATAATAGGTTCGAAGAGTCTCTTTATTAAATCTTTTCCCTTTACAGACATCACAAGTAACATATACATTGGGTAAGAAATTCATCTCAATTTTTAAGTTTCCATCCCCTTTACAGTGTTCGCACCTTCCCCCTGCAACGTTAAAAGAGAATCGACCTGGTTTATATCCTTTTGCTTTGCTTTCAGGAAGGGAGGCAAAGAGGTCTCTAATGGGGGTGAATGCCCCAACATAGGTAGCTGGATTACTTCTGGGAGTCCGGCCAATGGCTGTTTGATCAATACTTATCACTTTATCAATAAACTGAGATCCTAATAATTGGCGGTACCCATCATAGTTTTCTTTTTGTCGATTGATGATTCTTTTAAGGGCGGGGAGAAGTATTTCATGAAGTAATGTTGATTTTCCTGAACCAGAAACTCCAGTAATAACATTCATGACCCCTAATTTGAAGGAGACATCAATTTCTTTTAAGTTATTCTTTTTAGCTCCAATAATATCTAAGGTATTGCCGCTACCGCCCCTCCTCATCTCTATATGAGGCATAGTTAGTTGCTTAGCTAAATACCTTCCAGTGAGGCTCTCTGGGTTTTTCATCAATTCAAGGGCAGTTCCTTGAGAAGTGATAAATCCTCCATGGACTCCAGCCCCTGGGCCCAAGTCAACTATATAATCGGCAGCTAACATTGTTGCTTCATCATGCTCAACTACGATAAGGGTGTTTCCAATATCTCGCAAATCTTTTAATGCCTTAATAAGTTTATCGTTATCTTTTTGGTGAAGGCCTATACTTGGTTCATCAAGGACATAAATAACACCACTTAACGCACTTCCAATTTGAGTGGCAAGTCGTATTCTTTGCGATTCTCCTCCACTTAAACTTCCTGTAGTTCTGTCGAGGGTAAGGTAATCGAGTCCAACATTCTTTAAGAAATTAAGTCGGGAGTTGATCTCTTTTAGTACTTGCTTAGATATTTCAATTTGGGTAGGAGTAAGGGTGAGTTGATTAAAATAGAGAATAGAATCTTTTACCGATAACGCAGTTATTTCATTAATATTCTTATTATCTACGAGGATAGAAAGGGCCTCTTTTCTTAGCTTCTTTCCACCGCAGGTTGGACAGGTGAGTCCTGTCATAAAAGTTTCCATCCATTGTCTAATGGGTGAAGAGCCTGTTTCTCTATAGCGCCTTCTTAATTCAGTAATTACTCCCTCATACGATTTACGTGCAATATAGGTAGAGTTTCTTTTTTTATTGTGGTAGGTAAGATCAATCGGGTCACTTCCTCCAAAAAGAATAATATCTATTATCTGTTGAGGAAGGTCTTTAAATGGGGTATCTAGGGTAAATTGATAATGTTCAGCGAGGGCTTCAAATGAAACTCTTGACCAACTTGCTTCTGGGTTATGGGTAACAATAGCTCTTTGATTAAATGATTTATTGTAATCGGGTATTACTTTATCTACATCAAAATCACTTATTGTTCCTAGTCCATGGCAGGTGGGACAAGCTCCAAAAGGATTGTTAAAGCTAAATAGGCGTGGTTCAATTTCTGGTAGGCTAATTCCACAGTGGATACAACTATTTTTTTGAGAATAGGTGATTATTTCCTCTTTGTTATCTTGATCTAAGACAATAATACTTACCAAGCCATCACTCATTGTGGTTGCCATTTCAATAGAATCTGCTAAGCGGCTTCTCCCTTCTGGAGTAAGAATTAATCTATCGATTACGATCTCAATAGAGTGTTTTTCTTGTTTTTTAAGGGTGGGGGCCTCTTCAATTGAGTAAATTTCCCCATTAACCCTTACCCTTACAAATCCATCTTTCTTTGCGTCCTCAAATATTTTCTTATGTTCCCCTTTTCTTCCTACTACTACAGGAGAGAGAATCATAATCTTACTCATTTCAGGAAGGGTGTACATTGACTCCAATATTTGGTCGATTGATTGTTCACTAATAATTTCACCACATTCAGGGCAGTGGGGAGTCCCTACCCTCGCCCAAAGGAGGCGATAGTAATCATAAATTTCTGAAACTGTCCCTACAATTGACCTTGGATTATTATTCGTTGTTTTTTGTTCGATAGCAATTGCTGGACTTAACCCTTCAATGTAATCAACACTAGGTTTCTCTAATCTTCCTAAGAATTGTCTTGCATAGGCACTTAAGGATTCAACGTAACGACGTTGTCCTTCAGCAAAAATAGTGTCAAAAGCTAGTGAAGACTTTCCAGATCCACTTAATCCAGATATTACTATTAGTTGATCTTTTTCTAAATCAAGGTCTATATTCTTTAAGTTATGTTGTCTTGCTCCTCGTATTATGAGCTTATTGTGCATCTATCATCTCCTGGATATATCTAAAAAGAACCTCTTCAGCATCTCTTTCATTCACCTCTTTTACTAATTTCCCCTTCACATACAAGAAAGCTTTATTGCCTATTCCTGTAATAGCAATATCTGCACTAGCTGCTTCTCCTGGGCCATTTACTTGGCAGCCCATGATTGCTACAGTAAGGTCACTTTGTATAGATAAGAGTTTGTGTTCGATCTTCTTAACAAAACCACTCGAATCAAAGGTGCTTCTTCCACATTTAGGACAAGAGATAAGGTGTATCCCCCCTTTTTCTCGACCTACTGTCCTCAATATCTCTTTAGCTGCGGCAATTTCATATATATTGTCATCGCTGATACTAATACGCATTGTATCCCCTATTCCTTGTGAAAGGAGTCTTCCTAAGGCCCAGGTACTTCTCGTTACAGCACTCACTATTGAGCCCGCTTCTGTAACTCCAAGATGGAGGGGATAATCACAAAGTGAAGCAAGAGATGCATAACTATTATAGGTATGTTCTACATCGGTGTGTTTCACCGATAATACAGTTTGTTTGAAATTCCAACTCTCTAACCAAGAAGCATACTCTAAGGCAGTCTCTACCATTGCTTTTACTGGATCTTCATTTCGTTTAGAGAGGGGTAAAGAACCTCCGTTTAATCCAATTCTTATCGCAACATTTCGATCTTTTGCTAATTCTACGACCTCTTTTACCTTCCATTTTGCCCCAATATTGCCTGGATTAATTCGAATTTTATGTGCTCCACAAAGAATAGCCTCTTTTGCTAGCTCATAATCAAAGTGGATATCGGCAACAACTGGAAGGGGTGAATCTTTACAAATTGCCCTAAATGTCTCTTCATGATCGCGACTAGGATAACTAAACCTCACGATGTCACATCCCATTGTAGCGTATGACCTCAAAGTAAAAAGAAGCTCTTCATACCATTCTTTATTACTCAGAGGTTTTAAGGGAAGGGAATACATAGTTTGTATTGCTATCTTTTCTTCCCCTCCAATAGCTATATTTCCAATGTTCACTATATGTTTCTTTATTCGCATTACTCTTATTCCTTTAGATAAAATAACAGGGTTAAGTGTAGCGTAAAAGAGAGAAATGGGAAAGAAGGAGATGATCAATAGTTGTATGGGAAGAGGGTGATTTTCTTACCATACAGAAATCTCCCAAATATAGGAATATTGGGAGATGTTGGTTGTGAAATAAGTAAACTCTATTGCAATAAGAGTAATAAGAAAACAAGGGTAAACAAGGCTACTGTTTCTACAATACCAATAACAATAAAATAGTTAGCTGTCCCTTTACCTGTTTCAGCTAGGGCATCAGAAGCAGCAGCTGCAGCCCTTCCTTGCATCCAAGCAGAAAGTCCTATTGCGAGTCCTCCAAAGACACCAGCTGCAAATAAAAGAGAGGCATCTTGTCCTGCAGCAGCGGCTGCACTAATGAAGTTCATTAAGAGGAACCCATATATTGTTTGTGTTAATGGTGCACCACTGAATGCAACCATAATGAAAGGTGCAGGTTTCCCATTCGCATAACACTTTTTCCATCCTCCAACAGCTGCTAAAGAGGCCGCTCCAGCTCCTAAGCCAGACCCAAGTGCCGAAAGACCGAGTGCTGCTGCCATACCTATCATTCCAATATTCATACTATTTGCTCCTTATCGTTGTCTTTCACAACGTGTTTGATGTGTTTTTTACCGTTTCTTTAAACGGATTGTATGCATATCCAGTCCACTCCATTCCAAGTTGACCAGAAAATTCCAATAAATTAAGTCTTACTCCATGAACAACTACACTTAGTAGTGCCATGATAATATTTAGTCCATGTCCAATTACTAATACCGCTATCCCTGCAGGAAGGGCAAACCCTGTTAACAAACCACCAGCCATATTGTTAAAAGATTGTGCAATTGCTAAGGAAGCCATTCCTACTGCAAACAAACGAATATAGCTAATAATGTTACTAAAGGCACTAATAGAATTTAGGAAAGTGGTAAATAACCCGGCAGCTCCTCCAGCAAGTCCTTTGACAAAAGGAATTCCTGGTCCTTGAGCCCCAAAGAGTACTACAAGGAAAAATCCTATTCCAACAACTGTTGCCACTACTGGCATGTTTAAAGAAGCTCCTACAACAAGAGTTAATACGAGGAAATAGAGGGCGTCAATCATCATAAGCCAACCAAAGTCAGCTACAGCTGATAAGTCTTTTTTTCCAATTTTGTGGTGAATATTCATCACACAAGCAAGACTTAGTTGAACTGTCCCAATAATGAAACAAAATTGCATTACCGTATTTTGAGCATTTGTTGCTTCTATTCCAAAAAGTTCTGGATAACTTGCGATTTGAGGTATCACAAGGGCTTGTAAGAAAGGGAGACTACTAATGATAGTAAGAGAACCAAACCATGTACCTGTAACAGCTCCCCAAATAATACTCGTAATAGATAGCACATAGAGTAAGAT
>SABI01000189.1 GCA_009929055.1 Spirochaetia bacterium
CCATAGACTGCACCGGTAAATCCATCGATTGAGATATAATCCCCTTCTTTAATAAGGGTAGAACCAATTTTCATTGTCCCAGAGGCATAATCAATTTCTAGATCTCCTGCACCAGATACACAAGGACATCCCATACCTCGAGCTACTACCGCTGCGTGGCTTGTCATACCACCACGGCTGGTAAGGACTCCCTTTGCAGCAGCCATTCCACCAATATCTTCTGGGCTCGTTTCAATACGAGTGAGGATAACAGGTTTCCCTTCAGAAGCAACCTTTTCTGCTTTGTGGGCTGAGAAGATAACAACACCACTAGCTCCACCTGGGCTTGCATTAAGCCCTTTAGTGAGGGTTTGCAATTCTCTTTTTTCAATATCTGCATAGTCGAGTACAGGTGCAAAGAGTTTATTAAATTCACCTGCTGGAACACGAGAGACAGCAACTTCTTTTGTGATTAATCCCTCTTCAACCATATCTACTTGGCTTTTCAACCAGCTAAAGATAGTTCTTTTTCCGTTACGAGTTTGTAACATATAGAGTTTTCCTTCTTGAATGGTAAACTCAATATCTTGCATATCTTTGTAATGGAGTTCTAGACGGCTACGAATAGCAACAAGTTCATTATAAACTTCTTCATTTACTTGTCTTAGTGTGTCGATAGTGAGAGGAGTTCTAATTCCAGCAACAACATCTTCACCTTGAGCATTCATGAGGTATTCACCATAGAAGTGGTTATCACCAGTAGATGGGTCTCGAGTAAAAGCAACTCCTGTACCACTAGTTGCCCCCATGTTACCAAATACCATTGATTGGACGTTTACAGCAGTCCCTAATAGACCACGAATGTCATTCATTTGTCGGTATCTTTTTGCCCTATCATTATCCCATGAGCCAAAGACTGCGTTAATTGATTTAAAAAGTTGATCTATTGGATCTGTTGGAAAGTCTTCCCCTATTACATCGTGATAAATCTTTCTATAACGGGCAATAACTTCTTTAAGGTCTTCTACATCAAGGTCTGTATCAAGGGCTCGTTTTCTCTCTTTTTTAACAGAATCAAGTGCGTGTTCAAAATCGTGGTGAGGAACTCCCATCACAACATCTCCAAACATCTGCATAAATCTTCGATAACTATCCCAAGCAAATCTTTCGTTGTTAGTCTTTTTAGCTAAAGCAACAACTGATGTTGGTGTCATCCCTAAGTTAAGAACGGTGTCCATCATTCCTGGCATTGACTGTGCTGCACCAGAGCGAACAGAGACAAGGAGAGGATTTTCATTATCTCCTAGTTTTGCACCCATCACTTCTTCAAGATGGGCTAAATGCTTTAATACTTCCTCTCGCAAACTTTCTGGATATTGACCATCGTGTTCACTATAATATGCACAAGCTTCAGTACTAATAGTAAACCCTGGAGGAACTGGTAATCCAATGGAGGTCATGTCGGCTAGATTTGCCCCTTTTCCCCCAAGTAGATTCTTCATTTTCGCAGTCCCTTCAGCTTTTCCATCACCAAAGAAATATACATATTTTGTTTCCGTTTTTGCCATATATCCCCCCTATTTTTTTGTTTTTTCTTATTTATCTTTTTGAGTGTAACGTGAAAACATAAGAGCTGTCAACGAAGATAGCCTTTATGTTTTTACCTTCATTTCAAATTTTTATAAATTCTAATTTTCAATTTTATTTTTAAAATTATTCTCTATACGTAAAAATCCTCCCAAATAGATGGGAGGATTATCAAACCATTAAGCGATATATGATTCAAGCGCAGTTAAGCGCGTAGGTTGCTTCATCCGCTCGATTGCTTTTTTCTCAATTTGGCGAATCCGCTCTTTTGTAAGATTATAGAGTTCTCCAATTTCTTTTAAACTCATTGGAATTGCCCCATTTAATCCAAAACGCATTTCAATAATATCTCTCTCTTTTTCACTTAATATCGTTAAAGCTTGATTGATGTCATCTTTTAATGCTTTAGTCATAAGAATATCATCAGCACTTCTATAATTATCTTCTACAAAATCTCCTACTGTTGAATTACTTGGGTCTCCATATACTGGAGCATCTAAGGAAATCATATCACGACTGATTGCAAGAAGGTCTTCAATAAGTGTTGGATCCATTTGTAATTCATTTCCAATTTCTAATGCACTTGGCTCTTCCCCATTTTCATGAAGGAGTTTTCGTTGCATTTTTTGAATTTGAAGTAATTCATTCGCTCTATTTAATGGAAGTCTTACTGTACGAGATTTTTCACAAATAGATTTCAAAATAGCTTGTCTAATCCACCACACAGCGTAACTGATGAAGTGGTACCCTCTATCTACATCATATTTCTCTATTGCATTCATTAATCCAATGTTCCCTTCGTTAATAAGGTCAATGAGAGGGATTCCTTGGTTCTGATATTTCTTAGCAACGTTCACTACAAAGCGTAGGTTACTTTCTACCATCTTATTTCTTGCGTAAGCATCTCCACTTGATGCCTTACGGGCTAAATCATTTTCTTCATCTCGGGTGAGAAGTGGAATACGGTTTATTTCTTTTAAATACATACTGAGGATATTTTCATCTTCGAACTGCTCGTTCTGGTTTATTACTTTTACTTTTTTGTTCATTATAGGTCCTCCTGTAATGAAATAGATAGAAGCAAGTAGCGTGCCATGTTTGTTGGTAAAAGATAATATTTTTTTATCTTGTTGTATTATATAGTTTTAATTTATTCAGATTTTTTAATAGAGAAGGTGATTATAAAAAAAGTATACATAATCACTCACTAGTCCTACTATTTTGTGTCATAATGACACAGCAGTAGTAAAAAGAAAGGTAATTGAGTCATTTTGACCCAAACATATTATCCTCTCAGATAAAATGGGTCATCAGAGGAGTCAATGAGGGATAAAATCTCATCAATGTCATAGGGAAAGTCAATATGAATCGTTTTATACCAAGATCGAAAGTCCTCACAGAGAAAAGGAAATTGGGACTCTTTTATCTCACGTTGGAGCTCAACCCAACGGTGCTTAATCAAGTCATGAACCATGTCCCCTTCAGCATAACTTGTTATCCTCTTATCCATCTTCCCTAAAATATAGATTGCCATCTGGATATCATGAAATTCTTTAAAAAGGGTGAAAGATGGAACTACTTCAACATCACGAAGAAGAAATGCATCATTAAAACATCTAATTGCACCAGGGACTTCCCCAATCTCACTTAACAGCTGCCCCATCTTATAAAGACACTCTGCACTTTTTTTGGTATTAGATCCATCTTGGTTAGATAGTTCGATTGTACAAATGTGCAATGCTTGTCTGTAATATTTTTCGCTTCCTATCTTCACAGTATCTTCTCCATAACTACACGTAATATACACACACATTTTCTAAACGCAAAGCCAAAAAGAGCAATATGTTTATTTTACCTCTTTTTACCACTCTCGCTTGACCCCAATGTTAATGGTGAGTATATTAAGTGAGGATTTTAACCAATTAAATAAAAGATATGTGAATCTAATACACTCACAGGAGGAAATGTATGAATATCAAACCAATGGGAGACAGAGTTCTTGTCAGAATGGAACAAATTCAAGAAAAAACAGCTGGTGGTATTTTTATCCCACAAACAGCCCAAGAGAAAACTCAAATTGCTGAAGTTCTTGAAATTGGAAGCGACGAAACTATCACTGTAAAGAAAGGTGATAAAGTTATGTATGACAAGTATACAGGAACAAGTGTAAAAGCTAATGGTGAAGAGTTCCTTATCCTACATATGTCTGATATCCTTGCGATTATTGACTAATAATTAAAGCAACTTTCAAAGAGCCCCTAAATCGGGGTTCTTTTTTTTTATCTATAGAGAAAGAGCTCTATCTTTTCTCCAATCATATCGACACTTGTCTCTTGGTAATAGGACTCAGGTAAGGCATGAACCATCCACTTACCATATCTTTTTTGGACTATTCTACTGTCGAGGACAAGAACAATACCCCTATCTCCACTATGACGAAGGAGGCGACCAAACCCTTGTTTGAGACGCATAGTTGCTTCAGGGAGAGAAAGGTGAAAAAAACCACTCTTACCTGAATTATCTAAATATTCCATACGAGCCCTAAAAATTGGTTCATTTGGAACTTTAAAAGGAAGTTTTACAATAATTACGAGCCTTAAGGTATCTCCGGGGGCATCTACCCCTTCCCAAAAAGAATCTGTTGCAAATAGGACACTATCCCTATCTTCAATAAAAGTCTTTAAAAGGAGAGACCTATCCATATCCCCTTGCTTTAACAGAGTAATATGGTGTTCTTTTAATACTGCCTCACATTCATATGCCACTCGTTGCAACATCATATAGCTTGTAAAGAGAATAAGGGCACCCCCTTGGCTCGACAATAGTGCTTCTATGATTGCCTTAGAGCAGTACTCATAATATTCTTCACTCTCTTTTTCACTAAAAATGGGGGCGTCATGACTCGTGAGAAACAATAAATTCTCCTTATAATCGAAAGGAGAAGAATAGGCTGCTTTCATATAAGGTTTATCAAATTCGACTGGCAGGCCGATGCGATTCCCCCAATAGGTAAATTCATCATGTAAGTCAAGAGTTGCACTTGTTAATATAATCGAATCGAGGCCACTAAAAATTGACTCTTTTAATTTTTGGGCAACACTTAAAGGAGAGATGTGGAGTTCAATCCCCCTTTTATCAAATTGTTCAATCCAATAGATATCTATTCGATCTTGTTCAAATATGAAAAAAGAGTGTATTACCTCTTTTTGTTGAGTTAAGCGAGAGATGTGAGAATAGAGGTCACTTACATAAGACTCATACTCTTCAGGGAACTTAGGATAAGAGACTATCTTTCTTAAAGCACTTAAAAGAGCTTCGAGAGCCTCTTCTACTTCACTTGCTAAACTCATAGCTCTTGTGAATTGTCCTTCCATTGTGGGGTAGACAAGGAGTTTATTCACCTTGATATTTCTCATAAAATCTTGCAAATAAATCTCTAAATACCCTACCCGCTCGACTACTGTAGCAAA
>SABI01000190.1 GCA_009929055.1 Spirochaetia bacterium
GCACCTATTTGAATCGCTTGGCCAGGAGTAGTTGAAATCATGTTTGTTGGTCCAGTAGAAGAAGATGCGCTGGCACCTACTGTTACTGCTGCTGCAGTTCCAATAGAAGCTGTACTTATCGTCGTTCCTACTTCAGAAATTGCTGTAAGTCCTAAGGAGTAAGGTACAGAATAAACGTTAGATCCGATTGTCAATGTCATTGGAGTAATTGTGAAAGCCACCTTTGCTCCAACAACTTTTGTACTAAGTAACATATAGCTACCCACGTCTTGAGCCGATGTTTCAGAAAGGTCTACCGCTATAGCATTTGAATCAGAATAATCTACAGGTAACGCATCACTAATATTACCACCTCCTGCAATTAACGCTGCACCTATTTTAGCAACCTCAGGGGTTGTATCACTACTAAACCCATGGAACAACCTACCTGTTACACTAGCCTTCAATTGTAAGTTAACATTATTTGCTCCTACATCTCCAAACGCCACAAACATCACACTTAGAACCAATAAGATTGCAATAATTTTTTTCATATTAATAATCTCCTTAATATTTTATTTCTCAGATGACTTAACTTTTTGTATCATCTGACCAAACAATACAATAACTCATAACTTATGTCAATAGATTTATTTTAAAAAAAGTAAAAAATATTATTTTTTTTTCATTTATTTTTTAACTTGTTGTATTATAATAATTTACATGATATATGTATTTTATCTTGCTACTTCTATAACACCTACAGGGTGATTAAGTTACATATTTATTTATAAATAAGGCTCTAACTTGTGCCATTTTCATTACATTTTGTGATTATAGGTTGCTCTTATATCTATCTAATGTCCTAAGTTTAGACTCTTCTTGTGACATCTATCGTGACAAAAAGATAGACCGCATCACTATTTGACACGGTCTTACCTTTTTTGTTGTATGTTTTTACCTACTCTTGGGTAGGATCCTCGAAGTATTCACTTAACATATTACTATAATGCTCAACAAGTTCTCCAAATTGAGTACTTGGTCTAATACTATTATCTTTTCCAGCTAAGTGAACTATTCCACTTACAGGTTGGCTTGACCAGGCAAGAGAGGAGTGAAGACCTAGTGGAATATGGATCATCTGATGAGCTTGGGCAAAGTGAACCATATTATCAATACAGAAAGCACCTTCACCAATGCTATGAGTACAGCTTGTGAAACAAGCAAAGAACTTACCACTTAAAGTCTCACTCTCTAATAGAGGATGAGTTGAATCCATGAAAGCTTTCATTTCAGCACTTACATTACCAAAAGTTGTAGGACTCCCTAATATAATCATTTGAGATTTTTCCAATGTTGATTCACTAATTTGAGGGAGTGCTGCAATATCTTCATAATAGTCATTCGCTGCATCACTCTTATTTGCCCAAATATGTAAGTCTTCATCTTCTACTCTATATAAGCGAGCATCTACTCCGTTTTTCTTTAGTACTTCTTGCATAAGAGAAGCAATAATATAATTGTTCCCGTTTACACTATGTATAATAATTGCACATCGATCCATTTCACACCTCCACTATACTTCTTATTCTCTATACTACTATGAGAAGGGTTTAACACCAAGCGTTAAATCTCCCTTCCCTCTTACTCACAAAGACTTTTGTTGAATATGCCTCACTTAATACTGATTCAGTTAATACCTCTTCTTTACTACCATCAGCAAAAATCTTCCCATCCTTTAACACAACAACTCTTCGTACCTCTTCGATAATCTGAGAGATGTCGTGAGTAACCAAGATAATAGTTTTTCCACCATTAGCATACATAGTGAGACGAGATACATACTCTTTTTTACTAGGAAGATCTAAATTTGTAGTTACTTCATCAAGAAGCATCACTTTAGGATCATGAACAGAAGCCCTCATAAGGAGAGCTTTTCTTGCCTCTCCGGAGCTAAGAGTATTCATCTTATTATCTTTTAGGTACTCCATACGGTATTCCTTTAAGACTTCATGAGCTCTTCTTTTCATTTCATCTGTTACAATGTGATGAAAATCGAGTCCAATTGAACTAAAGAAACCAGATAAGACAATCTCTTCTACACTATAAGAGGTATTACAGAGATACTGTAAAGATTGACTGACGATGCCCATCTTTTTTTGAAGTTCTACTATATTCCAGTTTTGCTGGCCAAAAAGAAGCCTCTGTGTTTCTTCTTTCACTATAGGGTGAATGAGTTCACTCATCACTCCAACAAGGGTAGACTTCCCTGCTCCATTAGAGCCAATGATGGCAATATTCTCTCCATTATGAATACTAAGAGAAATATTATCTAAAATTGGCTTCTCGTCTCTTACTACACTAATATTCTTTAAATAAATTATAGGGTTCATACAATTAACATTAGAGATTTATTCACTACCTAGCAATAGAAAAAAACCCCTAACTCATTATAAGTCAGAGGTTCTTTAATTTGAGGCAATGATTTTTTAAGCGAAAGACACTTTACGTTGAGTAGCCTCTGCGTGACTTTCAATCTTCTTCTTCACATCAGTTAAGTTAACAAGAACAAGAGCAACTGCTAAATCGGTTTGGCCATTATCTAAAGCCTCCACGATATATTGATACTCTCTCACCTTCTTTTCAAACTCTTCACCCTTTGATGCCGAGAAGACTAATACTTCATCAAGCATGGGGGCCAAGTTCTCATAAATTGCATCCAGAATAATATTTCCGTTTGAACGAATAAGCACTTTATGAAAAGCTGATTCATGTTGGCGATACAGTTCAATAGCTTTTGAGTCTTTAATAGAAACTCCCTCTAATGTTCGCATCATTTTAGATACGATATCAGAGAGGTCTTTTACCACCTCTTTTCTTTTAGGGTTTCTTGAAAACTCTCTTGCTGCTGACACTTCTACTGATGTCCTCACTTGAACTAAATCAAGTAATAATTTGGTGTCGCTTGATCCACTACGAATAATAGAACTTGTAAGGGACTCTACAAACTGGTCTAGGTTGTTACATTTTACTGATGCACGTCTTCCTTGGCTAATACTTAACAATCCTTTCGCTTCAAGATGTTTGAATGCTTCACGAATTGATCTAGATGATGCGTCAAATTTCTCAGCCAATTCACTTTGAGAAGGAAGAAGTTCCCCCTCTTGAAGGACTTTAGTAAGAATTAATTCTTCGAGATAGTTTGCAATACGAGCCGATTTTGTTCTTCCTCGTAATTCTCTTTGAGACACATGTTGTATAGTATCCAATGTATCCACTCTCCTTTATCACTAACTTATGACAGATAAATTTATTCAAATGGCATAAGATTGTTAGCAATATATTCAATAATATACAACATGTGATGTTTTTTGACAAGAGGAAGATTGAAAATAATGATGTAATGACATGAGTTTGTTGCTTTTTCTTTAACTCATGTCATTAGAATAGGTTTTTTTATACGTTAGCGGCTTCTAACTTGCCCCTAATTGCAGTTAAATGAACCAAAGTAAGAGCAACAGCTAAATCTGTTTGTCCATTTTGAAGAGCTTCAACTAGGTACCGATGTTCACGAGTACTCTTTTCAAGTTCAATAAATGTATTAGAAATCTTATCCATACTAGCATAGAGCATAGGAGAAAGATTTTCATATATTGCAGTAAGAATAACGTTATCATTAGAATCGATAAGAGTTTTGTGGAATGTAAAGTCGTGAGAGTTCCATTCTACAAAGGCTTCACTCTCTCCTGCTTGAAGACGAGGAAGAAGAGCTTCCATCTTCGAAGTTAGATTATCGAGGGCTTTTACAAGGACTCCTCTCAAGTCTGATCTACTTAACTCTCTTGAAGCTGAAACCTCTACAGTAGTTCTTACCTGCATTAAATCAAGTAGAAGCTTCTTATCTGTATTATGGTTACTTATTAATGAAGTAGAAAGGGATGCAACGAACTGATCCAAGTTATTTGATTTAACCGTAGCTCTACGCCCCTGGCTTATTTCAACAAGACCCTTTGCTTCCAAGTGCTTAAATGCCTCTCTCACAGATCGACTACTTGCATGGAATTCATCAGCTAGTTCTTGTTGTGATGGAAGGGGGTCACCAGCTAAATATACTTTAGTTAAAATTCTATCTTCTATCTTGTGTGCTATTTGAGCTGATTTAGTTCCTGTATTAAAAGATGATATCATGAAAATTACCTCTCCTGTATCTTAATATAATGACACAATATTACTCTAAATGGTATAGCAAATTACTTACAATGTATACAATAAGAATAGAGGAGTATCTGTTGACACAAGATTCAAAAATACCGAGCAACAGGTTTTTTATTTTATCACCTACCTATATAACATAAAGGAATCGAGAATAGTTAAGACCATTTATGGTATATATTATTTGTTTTATAGTATATATATAACTATATTTTCTTATTATTTAATTAATAAAAATATTTATTTGATAAAATAAAAACTATTGACATAAGTAAAAGCTTCTTGTTATATTCATTGGTATGAAGAATAAATCAGTAGTATATAAGAAAAAATATATTCATCTTACCTTACCCCTTATTGCACTATTAGCTCTTTTATGGCTACAAAGTGCAACGTCTTTATATGCAATAGCTCCTCCTGTTGAACTCAATTTAAAAACTGTTATAGAACCTACTATAAGCTTTATTATAGATGAAGAGAATATAACCTTAACACTCGGAGTTGATCGAGAAGTAAATTATCATCTTAGGGGAAACATCCTATTAAAAGTCAATATTTCAAGCCCCAATAGAGTAGGAACCCAATTTTATATGGCGCCATCTACTCCAGGGGTTACTGAAAAAATTCCCTATACCTTAAAATTTAATTATGGAAATGGATCTTTTGTTACAGTAAACCCAACTTTAACTAATAATTTTACTAATTTTAATGCTACGACAGGATATACCTTAGATTCAAAAATGACGATTATAACAACTGCTAACGACAATTTACCTGCTGGAACCTATTCTGACACCCTCACCTTTACCGTGAG